>CAXTDG010000149.1:0-8994 GCA_964242675.1 uncultured Chitinophagaceae bacterium | reverse complement strand
CACCAGCGTAACAAGAATGACAATGAACGTGATAAAGATGATGAGGTTGCGCTCCGGGAACGGCGTTTTGGTACCATCTAAAAAAACAGGAATCGACAGTGCTGCAGCCAGCGATACCACGCCCCGCATACCTGCCCATCCAAACATGACGGTATTTCGCTTATCCAGCTTTTCCTTTTTCATCACCCTCGATAGAAAAAAGCTAGGCCATATAGCTGTGGGAATAACATAAATGAAACGCACAACGATTACCACCAAACTTACAATAGTACCATACAGCAACAGTTCCGATGCGGAATAGTCAGAAATACCTTGCATCACATTTCGCAACTGCAAACCAATGAGAATAAACACCAGCCCGTTCAGAATAAAAATCACCACATCCCAAACGGAGTAAGCCATTATGCGGCTTTGATAGCTCAGCACCTCACCTGACCGGAACGATACATACAATCCAGTTGTAACCACCGCCAGCACCCCCGAAAAATGAAAATGCTCGGCCAGCAGGTAAGAGGCAAACGGAGTAAGAAAAGTCAGCGTTACTTCAATCACCGGGTCGCAGATAAACTTTTTGTGTATCTGGGCAATGATGAACCCAACGGCCAACCCAATGAGGATGCCCACAATTGTGCTAATTACAAAATCGGCCCCGGCCTGCCACAGCACAAAGTTGCCTGCCGTAATAGTGGTAATGGCATAACGATACAAGGTCAATCCGCTGGCATCATTCACCAAGCTCTCCCCTTCTAAAATGGTATTGAGCCGTGGGTTCAGCCCCAGCCCTTTTGTTACCGAACTAGCTGCCACTGCATCGGGTGGCGATACAATGGCACCTACCAAAAAAGCTGTCGGCCAGTCCATGTTAGGGATAATCCAATGAGCCGCAATAGCTACCAGCACTGTGGTAAAAACAACTAGTGCAATAGCCGCAAAGGCAATGGGCCGAATGGCCGATTTAAACTCATGCCAACTGGTGTTCCAAGCAGCGCCGTACAGTAGCGGCGGCAAAAAAATTGAGAACACAACTTCCGGACTTAGCGTAACTATGGGCAACCCCGGCACCAGGCTAATGGCTACACCGCTCAGCACCAGCGCTATCGGAAAAGGAAATTTGTACTTATTGCTCAGCACCCCCAGAAAAGTAATTCCGAACAATAGAAAAAGGATAACGGCGACATTTTCCATTGGCTAAAAATAGTTTTCTGCTACCATTCACCAAATCCTGTAATCTTTTGGTAGAGACAAGGCAAGCCTTGTCTCTACAGCATCATTCATCCGCCACCCCTTACGCAAGGTGTGGCAGCAAATACTGTTTTCTATTTTATATCCTGATTTATTCCCACAGCAGTTCATTTTTAGTGAAATAAAAGTTTTCTTAAAACATCTACGAATCATTTCGCAGTAACAAAGTTTTGCTTTTATCTTTGATTCAATAAAAAAGCTACATGAAAAAGAAATTACTCAGTTTGGCAGCCATTGCTTTTATTAGTACCAGCGTACTGAAAGCCCAAACTACAGATACTACTACCAACAAAAGAGAGATCAGAATTGAAAAAAGGCTAAATGACGGTAAGCCGGAAAAAACCGTAATCGTTATTGACAACGGTAAAATAACCGTAAACGGCGAAGAGGTAAAAGACCTGAACGGTAAACTGGACATGCTGGGTAAAGGCAACTTCAATTTTGATTTGAATAACATGCAGTTTGGGCCCGAGATGCAGCAGATGTTTAAAAACTTTGGCCCCAGAATGCAAGGCCTTCAAAATTTAAAGGACAATCTTCGCAACCTGCAGAACACTCGTAGCAACAAAGCTATGTTGGGTGTAAAGGTGGATGACAACGCTAAGGGAGCCAGAGTGACCGAGGTTGTAAAAGAAAGCAGTGCTGAGAAAGCTGGTTTAAAAACGGATGATATTATTACAAGCATCAACTCCGATAAAATTGCCGATGGCGATGCACTGATACAAACCATTGGCAAATACAAACCGGAAGAAGTGGTGGACATTACCGTTTTGCGTAGCGGAAAAGAGAAAAAGTTCAAAGCTACTTTAGGCAAAAATGAAATGGTACTTAATCGCAACTTCAATTTTAATAGCGATGATATTACGCCGCCCCTTCCTCCATTACCTCCTAAAGTATTTAATTTTAACCGGGATGATTTCAATGGCTTTGGTACTTATGCTGACCGTCCGAAATTTGGCTTCGACATTAAAGACAATGAAGATGGTGATGGTGCTGTGATAACGGAAGTAAAAGATGAAACCAATGCCAGTAAAGCCGGACTGAAAGAGGCTGATGTAGTAACCGAAGCAGCTGGTACGGCTATTAAAAATGTGGATGATTTAAAACGGGTGCTGGCTGAAAACCGGGATAATTCTGAGATCAGCATAAAAGTGTTACGCAGTGGCAAAACACAAAATCTAACACTGAAAGTACCTAAGAAAATAAAGACGGCTGAATTATAATGTCATTCAGCTGATTCATTCAGCATACCTCGCTGCTTGTTTTGCAGCGAGGTATTTTTTTGCTCATTGTCGCTGTATTCCTATTCATCTGCCTGTTTTCCTTTAATTTTCGCACTCCATTACAACCAACCGCTTATGCAACGATTTCAAGGCCTCCTGGGTATTGTTTTAATTCTGGCTATTGCATTTCTTGCTTCCAATAATAAGAAACGGATCAATTTTCGGCTGGTGTTTAGCGGCATGCTGTTGCAAGTCATCATTGCAGTATTAGTTTTTAAAGTCCCTCCTGTTACCCATTTTTTTCAGTGGCTGGGTCGTGGTATGCAAAAAATTGAAGGTTTTGCTTTTGAAGGAGCCAAGTTTGTGTATCAAGGAGTAGTAGTTGAAGGAGCACCCGGATCGTTCGCTAACTATGCAGGTGGTGGGTTTGTGTTTGCTTTTAATGTAACAGCTACTATTATTTTAGTATGTGTACTGGTAGCCATTTTTTACCATTTTGGTATTATGCAGCGTATTGTAGCTGTCATTTCAAGGGCTATGAATTTTGTGATGCGTGTAAGTGGTGCCGAGGCGTTGAGTAATGTAGCCAGTGCATTTGTTGGCCAGGTGGAGGCCCAGGTTATGATCCGACCTTACCTGGCAGGTATGACCCGCAGCGAATTGCTGGCCAGCATGAGTGGTAGCCTGGCTTGTATTGCAGGTGGTATCTTAGTGGTATATAGCAATATGGGCGAACGTGCCGGACTAGATTTAGCTCCTAAACTGATTGCCGCTAGCCTCATGGCCGCTCCCGGTGCATTGGTTATTTCTAAAATTGTTTTTCCTGAAACAGAAGAAAGCCAGACAATGGGTAAGGTGAAGCTGGATGTAAAGAGTAGCTATACAAATATCATTGATGCCATTAGCCATGGGGCTGGTGATGGCTTTAAAATAGCTATGAACGTAATAGCCATGCTCATAGGCTTCATTGCCCTTATTGCTTGCCTCGACTGGGTACTCATCAAAATTGGCCACATCTTCAACCCCAACTTCGAACTTAGCCTCAACTTTATTTTTGGAAAGCTTTTTTACCCTATTGCATACTCCATGGGTATTCCGGCGCAGGATGTTACGAACGCATCTGCTTTGCTAGGCCAAAAACTTACCATCAATGAGTTTGTAGCTTTTAATAATCTTACTAATAAAAATTCAGGCAACTACGCTCCTATCCTCACCCAGAAAGGACTACTGATTATCAGTATTGCCATTTGTGGCTTTGCCAACTTCAGCAGCGTAGGTATGCAAATAGGCGGTATTGGCGAATTGGCCCCCAGCCGCCGGGCCGATCTTGCCAGGCTGGGATTGAAGGCGTTGTTGTGCGGTACCTTGGCTTCTTACCTTAGCGCTACCCTGGCAGGCATACTGGCAACTTAAGTTTCAATGTATGCATTTAAGGGACACTTATCTAGTTTTGTAATGACTAAAACTATATAGCTATTAGATAGTTATTACATTTAACGCCAATACTTTGATTTTTTTCAAAAAATAACAGCCTTTTAGTCCTTTACTTCATTTTTGAATTGTGAAAGAATATTTAAATTCTGTTCACGTTTAATATGGCAAAGCTTCTTTTCAATCCAGATTTTAATTCTATGAAACAATTCCTTATTCTTTTAACCGGTTCCCGGCTGCGGTTATGTAAGATTATAAATGGGCAGGCTTTACATTTACCGGGATCAAAAATGCCGGATGAACCTCTCTTTATTCAGAAAAACAGCAGTCATTTGTGGTAGTACACAGGGTATTGGCCTTGCTATAGCTAATGAATTAGCATTGCTACAAGCTAATTGCATTTTACTGGCTCGTAACCCCAACAAACTACAGCAGGCAGTTGATCAGCTCCCCACAACCAATGAACAGCAGCACCAATATGCCGTTGCTGATTTTAGCAAACCGGAGACGGTGCAGCTAGCCATTGAATCTATTGTTGCAAAACAACCGGTACATATACTTATTAATAACACTGGCGGCCCAATGGCCGGGCCAATAGCAGATGCTACGACTACTGAATTTGAAAATGCCTTCAGGCAGCACGTCGTTTGCAATCAACTACTTACACAGGCTGTTGTACCGGGCATGAAGGCTGCAGGTTTTGGAAGAATCATCAATATTATTTCCACTTCAGTACGCATTCCGCTACCGGGGCTGGGAGTAAGCAATACCATTCGGGGGGCAGTGGCCTCGTGGGCCAAGACAATGTCGAATGAATTGGCTGCGTTTGGTATAACGGTAAACAATGTATTGCCTGGCGCCACACATACACAGCGTTTAGAAAATCTTTTGCGAAGCAATGCTCAGAAAAAACAAATAACAGAAAACGAAGCTGAGGCAGAACTTGTGAGTGAGATACCGATGAGAAGGATAGCAAATACGATTGAATTAGCAGCTGTGGCAGCATTTTTGGCATCACCTGCGGCCTCTTATGTTACTGGTGTAAGTATACCAGTAGATGGTGGCCGTACCAGCAGCATTTAATAAAAAGGTTTCCTGAATTAATAATTAGGAACAACCCTCAATGAACGAACAACCGAAAAATACTTTATAGTACTAAGGCTGAACGTGTTGAAATTAAATGTTGTGTATGTACAAGCTTTTATCAATAGCTAATCTTTAAAAAATCATAAGTACTTACTATATGGATTTATCCATCCCTCACGCACTTAGAAATTATATTGGAGGCCGCTTTTGTCCACCGCAAAACGGCGTATATCTTCAAAATCACAATCCTGCTACCGGTGAGTTTCTTTGCCAGGTACCAGATAGTAGTGAAGCAGATTTAGCAGATGCTATTTCATCCGCCAATAAAGCTTTTCCTGCCTGGAGTGCTACTTCTCCGGAAGAACGGTTCAACCTGCTCAATCTGATATCATTTTTAATAACAGAGTATTGCGAGCAGCTTGCTATGGCTGAAACAAAAGATAGTGGCAAAATGCTTGCTGCTTCCCGCAAGATTGAAATTCCTCGTTCGGCAGCTAATTTCCGCTTTTTTGCTACGGCAGCTATGCAGTCATCGTCCGAAAGCCACAGCCGGGGCCACCACGAACTTAATTACACATTACGCTCTCCGGTAGGTACCGTTGGCTGTATTTCACCTTCCAATTTGCCGCTGTATTTATTTACCTGGAAAATCGCCCCTGCCCTGGCCACTGGTAACTGCGTAATAGCCAAACCAAGCGAAATCACGCCTGTCACCGCTTACCTGTTGGGTTGCATTTGCCATGAAGCTGGCCTTCCCGCAGGCGTACTAAATATTTTGCACGGAAGGGGCGATGGCATTGGCGAAATGATTGTAAAACACCCTGGCATAAAAGCTGTTTCTTTTACCGGATCTACTGAATCAGGGCGCAAAGTGGCAGCTTTAGCAGCACTGAGTTTCAAGAAAGTGCTACTGGAAATGGGCAGTCATAATCCAACTATCATATTCGCTGATTGCAACTGGCAAAAGATGCTGGAAACTGTATTGCAATCTTCCTTTGCCAACCAGGGGCAGATTTGTTTGTGTGGTCGGCGTATATTGGTTGAGCGGTCAGTATACGAACGATTCAAAGCTGAGTTTATAGAGCAGACTGCTAAAATACAAGTAGGAAATCCACTGGTGGCTAGTAATAAAATGGGAGCCATTTTAAGCCAGGCACATTTTAATAAAGTGATGAATAGTATTGCCAATGCGGTAACAGAGGGCGGAACCATATTGTATGGTGGAAAAAGTATTCAACCAGAAGCACCCTGTGAAGCAGGTTTTTTTATAGAACCTACCATTATTGAAGGCTTAGGACCAGTTACACAAACTAACCAACAGGAAATATTTGGACCGGTAGTAACGTTACAGCCTTTTGATACAGAAGAAGAGGCTATACAATTAGCCAACTCTACCGAATATGGATTGGCATCTTCTATATGGACAGAAAATTTAAGTAGAGCTAACCGCATGGCATCTCATATACAATTTGGAGTAGTATGGATTAACTGCTGGATGCAGCGGGATATGCGTACACCTTTTGGCGGCCTAAAAAATAGTGGCCTCGGACAGGAAGGAGGATGGGAGATAATGCGGTTTTTTACTGTACCTAAAAATGTTTGTCTTCACTTTTAATATTAACCTAAAAGGTATTGAAATACAATCGTGAAATAGCTTCCGCTATTTTCGCTGTATGACTTTTGAAAATACACTTGCTTTTGCACAGCAGCTTGATGGGCAAGACAAACTTGCTCCTTTTCGCAATCGCTTTCTGATTCCGCAACATGAGGGCGGAGATGTCATTTACTTTACCGGTAATTCATTGGGCTTACAGCCTAAAACGACAGCCACTTACATTCAGGAAGTATTAAATGACTGGGCACAGTTAGGTGTAGAAGGCTTCTTTCAGGCGAAGGATGCCTGGTTGCATTACCATGAATCGTTATTACAACCGCTTGCCAATATTGTAGGGGCCCTACCCCAGGAAGTGGTGCCCATGAATGCGTTGACGGTAAACATTCATCTACTGTTAGCTACTTTTTACCGACCAACAAAACAGCGTTTCAAAATTATCTGTGAAGCCAAAGCTTTTCCCAGCGATCAGTATGCTTTGCTATCGCAAGTGCAACTGCATGGCTTCACTCCCGAAGAAGCTATTATTGAAATAACGCCCCGGCCAGGCCAGGAAACTATTACTCATGAAGATATTTATGCGGCAATCGAACAGCATAAAAATGAATTAGCAATAGTTTTCATAGGAGGCATTAATTATTACAGCGGCCAGGTTTTCGATATGCAGGCTATTGTTGCGGCAGCCCATGAAGCAGGTGCCTATTGCGGCTTTGATCTAGCCCATGCTGCTGGAAATATCGAACTTCATTTACATAATTGGCAGGTAGATTTTGCTTGCTGGTGTGGTTATAAATATCTCAATAGTGGGCCAGGTGGTATCTCCGGCATTTATATACATGAAAGATTTGCTACAGATACGAATACACCTCGACTAGCAGGTTGGTGGGGAAATGATAAAGCTAATCGCTTCCAGATGACATCTGAATTTAGACCCTACCCTACTGCTGAAGGCTGGATGCTAAGTACTACACCAATGCTATTGATGGCTGCTCACAAAGCATCGTTGCAAATATTTGAGGAAGCTGGGTTTGAAAATCTGGTAAGAAAAGGTCAGCAACTAAGTAGCTACCTGATTTTTATTTTGCAACAGATCAATACATTACTGCCTCAACCAGCTATCAAAATTATCACTCCGGTAAACGAAAAAGAAAAAGGTTGTCAGGTGTCGATGCTGATGATACGGGATGGTCGCAAAGTATTTGATGCACTGATGAGTAAAGGCGTATTACCCGATTGGCGGGAACCGAATGTTATTCGGGTAGCACCTGTGCCTTTGTACAACACTTTTGAAGATGTTTGGCGGTTTGGGGAAATCATGAAAGAAGTGTTGCAATAATCATCATAACGAAAAAAGCCTTCCATTTGGAAGGCTTTATTTATAGAGCTAAATGTTGTTAAGCTAATTTTTCTACCTGCATGTAGTTCAATTCTACAGGCGTTGAGCGGCCAAAGATTTTTACAATCACCTTCAACTTTTTCTTTTCGTTATTTACTTCTTCAATTACACCATTGAAGTCATTGAAGGCACCATCAATAATTTTAATAGTTTCACCTACGATGAATGGTTCGCTCATTTGTACACCTTGCTCACCCATTTCATCTACCTTACCCAGCATTTTATTCACTTCACTCTTGCGAAGAGAGATGATGTTGCCTTTAGAACCTTTGCCATCTGTAAGAAAGTGCATGATATTGCTGATGCCACTAATGTGCTGTACAATATCATCTGATAATTTACCACTGGCTATTTCCAGCATTACATAACCCGGAAAATAGTTCTTTTCCCGCATTACTTTTTTACCATTCTGTACCTTGTACACCTTTTCCATTGGTAGAAATATCTGCTTAACTATTTCTGCCCAACCATTTCGAACTATATCCTTGTCCAGGTACTCTTTTACTTTTCTTTCTTTACCGCTTACTACCCGCAGCACATACCACTTGGTAGTCTCCGCTTGTGTTGTTGTTGCTGCTGCTTCCATGTATTCTTAAAACAATGAGTAGATTAATTTCAATAAACCCTGACTTCCAAGATCCATCAGGGAAACGATAGCTGTAATAACCAATGTGGCCCCAAGTACAATTACAGTACTTTGTTGCAATTCATTCCAGGTAGGCCAGGTTACTTTCTCGGTTAGTTCCTTCCAGCTTTCCCGGAAGTAAGTAGAAACTTTATTCATGTTATTAATGTGCTTATTTGCAAATGTGCTAATGTGCAAATGAATGATTACAATTTTACCATTTTTATTGATAGTAATTATCAAAAAACGGAATTATGCTATCAGTTGCAAATGGCAAGTTTAAACTAGCACATCAGCACATTTACATATTAACACATTGAAGAAGCACGGGCACTAGGATTCGAACCCAGATCAAAGGTTTTGGAGACCCGTATGCTAC
>CAXTDG010000148.1:0-9006 GCA_964242675.1 uncultured Chitinophagaceae bacterium | reverse complement strand
GTAACGGGAGGTTTGGTTAAATAGCAGTTTTATGTATTGTCCATTATTCATTGAGGAAATAATGTTTTTGCGGTAAATTTTTTTAAGGATTCGCTTAGCTACAATACCGATTATACCTGCATTTGAGTTAATTTGGCACCCTGCAAATAACCGAGCGTTCTGCTCACTAATTTAACTTTCAACAGCTTATTGATGCTAAAATTTACTCTAAAACTTGGGCAGCTTGTTTGCCTGGCTTCTTTCCTTGCGTTATCAGCCTGCCACAGCAATGGGCAAAACGAAAAGGAAAAAGAAGAGCAGCGGGAAAATGGGGAGATGGAGTCTGAAGAACAAGAGGGAGAAAAGGAAGATGGTCCAATGGAAATTTTCCAGATGGAATTTGAAAAAACAAAAGACCCGGCATTAGGCTATGTACCAGCGGAAAGGCTCTGGAATGCCATACAGTACACAGAATACCAGAAACAATATTACCGTGGAAGCTCAATACTCTCCGGCATTTGGCAGGAACGAGGCCCCTTGTTCGACAGCGTAGGCGCAAGCGGAAATCCCCGGGGTCCTTCGGGAGGTACCGGCGGTTTTGCCTCGGGGCGTGTATTAAGTATGCTGGTAGATGCCGCAGACCCGACCGGTAATACGGTTTTTGTGGGTGCAGCAGACGGAGGCCTATTGAAATGCACAAACTTTATGATTGCATCTTCTACCCCTGCCAGTCCGCCTATGAACTGGACACCCGTAGATGATTTTTTGGATAATCTGGCAATTACTTCTATTTGTCAGGATCCAACTAACCCTTCCACCATCTATTTTTCTACGGGTGAAGGCACTAGTAATGCAGATGCAGTTTTAGGAAAAGGCATCTGGAAAAGCACAGATAACGGGGCAACGTTTAGCTTACTGCCTTCTTCCACTGGTTTTACACGAACATTTAAAATCTTATGTGATAACAGAGGCAATATTTTCCTGGCAAGCAGACTCACAGGAGGTGTTTACCGCTCCATCAACGGAGGCAATACCTGGAACAATATAACGCCAACCGGCACACCGACTATCTGTACAGATATTGAGCTAAGCAGTACTGGCAGATTGCATGTAAGCTTAGGCTACAGTACCGGCACTACTACCCTTGCTTACCGCTACTCCAATGAGCCTACAGGAGTAGACAGTACCAGCTGGGCAAGCGGAACCGGATTGCCTACTACTGGCGGACGAATGGAACTGGCTACAAAAGGGGATACTTTATATGCCGTACCATCGGGTAACGGAACAACAGTAGTAGAAAGCTATAAAAGCTATAATGGCGGTACAACCTGGGTAAAAGCAAATACAACAAACTATCCCACTTCGCCAACTTCATCTCAGGCATGGTACGATATTACATTGGCTATCAATCCTGACAATGCCAGCCAGATTATTATTGGTGGACTGGATGCCTATAAATCCATTGATACCGGTAAAACCCTGACCCGTACTACAGCTTGGGTAACTGCCGGCACAATACCCTATGTACATGCCGACCATCATTATATGCAATGGTACAAAAGCGGTGGGGAGAACCGGGTAATTATTGGTTGTGATGGCGGAGCTTTTCTTTCACGGGATACGGGCAAAACGTACGTGGACCGAAATAACGGAATGGCCATCAAGCAATTTTATTCCGTAGCCATTCACCCAACCCTGCCTAATTACTTTTTAGCAGGTGCCCAGGACAATGGAAGCCACCAGTTTAAAAATCCCGGTCTTAGTTATAGTGTAGAAGTAACAGGCGGTGATGGCGCCA
Organism: uncultured Chitinophagaceae bacterium; assembly: GCA_964242675.1. Taxonomy (GTDB): domain Bacteria; phylum Bacteroidota; class Bacteroidia; order Chitinophagales; family Chitinophagaceae; genus JAZKFT01. The sequence goes on along the minus strand of CAXTDG010000148.1, from coordinate 7,229 downwards.
TTGTAGATATTGACCAGGTAAACCCGCAATATCAGTTTACCAGTTATGTATATAACCAATACCGCCGTAGTATAGATGGGGGTAATAGCTGGGCTTCCTTTAATTTAAATGCAAATACCGGCCGCTTTATTAATCCATTTGTGTATGATGGTATCGGGAGGAAATTGTATGCCTGCGAGGCCAATAATGTTATCCGCCGTTGGGACAATCCAATAACAGCGGCTAACCAGGCTGGTGCGGTATCAACTTTATTGACTGTTCCGGCACTTGCAGGTACAAATTCTTCTGCTTTCCTAATGTCGCTTAAAACGCCACACCGGCTATTTGTAGGTACTGGTACTGGTAAATTGGTATATATTGATAGTGCCAACACCGTTACCAACACGAATGTAGCCGCTAATACTACAGACATTTCCGGGCCATGGGGCGGTGTTTATATTGGCGGAATAGCAGTGGGATCATCGGATCAGAACATTGCTATAGCAATTACAAACTACGGCGTAAACAATGTATGGGTAACCAGTAATGGCGGCACATCTTGGACGGCTATTGATGGCAACCTGCCCGATATGCCTGTGCGCACTTTAGTTTTCAATCCTACCAACGATAACCAGTTGATTATTGGTACGGAAGCCGGCGTTTATACATCTTCAAATTTAAACGGAGCGGCTACCTTCTGGTCTGCAAGCCCCGGCTTTCCTACCGTACGTACAGATATGTTGAAGGTGCGTCCTTTCGATAGATTAATAGCAGCGGCTACCCACGGGAGAGGCTTGTTTACCTCTATTATCTCGCAAGTATTACCCCTTCGTAATGTGAAACTGACTGGCAACCTGGCTGGCGATGGTATCGCTTTATTGAACTGGACCTCACAGGGTGAAGACAATAAAACCCGCTTCGTGTTACAATACAGTACGGATGGTGTCTCATTCGCCAAAATAGCGGAACTCCCTTATACAATCAAACAGTATCGGCATAGTTTTCAGGCAGCAACCGGCTACTACCGCATCATGGCGATAGAGCCAAACGAGGCAGCTGTCTTTTCTAATATTGTTTCCATTAACAATACAGGTAAAATAAAAGGCGTGCAGGTACGTATTGCTCCTAACCCGGTTACTAATAGTGCAGCCTCATTTGTGGTAAGCAGTTCTGAAGCAGGCAACTATAACTGGACTTTGTTTGATATGCAAGGACGAACCTTACAAACAGGAACCGGCACACTTACTACAGGTGCCAGCCAGAGTCAAAGCATCAATGCGGCTAAACTGCCTTCCGGTATGTATCGCATCCGGCTGGTACAAGGCAGCCAGTCTGTAATAAGTGCCTTTACAAAACAGTAAAAGCATAACTGATAAATGAAGTAATAAACAGAATAATTTGACGTCATTCATCCTGCATTGTGAGTTCGTGCAAACGAAATTGCAATGCAGGAAAAGATGATTATCTGTTCCCTTGCTGAAAATCTGGTGCTGTCCCTCCTTTATCTTAAATACACCAGTGAATTTCTTTGTATTGATGCATTAGCTGTTTCTGGCTGTTATGCTTACTGTACAATGCTTGACGTAACTATAGTTAATACAATTTAATACAATTAAGAGTAGTCAGATTTTATTAGCGCTGTTTACCAAAATGATCACGCCGTTTTATTTACTAGCCTTTACCTAAACAAATGAAAATGAAAAAATTTTATACAAAACTACTGTGCAGTCTTGGCTTGCTCATCTGCCTGAAAGCTGCTACGGCTCAAACAAATATTGCAAACTATCAGTTTGCAAGAACAACAGGCACCACTTATACGCCTATCAGTGGTGGTACCGTTCTTTTTACGCCCAATTATGATGATAACGTAAGCACTGCTATTCCTTTAGGGGGGAGTTTTACTTTTGGAGGTGTTGCTTTTACACAATGTTATATCAGCAGCAACGGGTTTATTACTTTCGGAACTGCTGCTTATAGCTCCACTACTTACACGCCTTTATCAACCCTGGGAGCCGCAACAGGTGTAATTGCTGCTTTTGCCCAGGATGGTGCAGGCTCTACTGTTAGCGGAGCTGCTCCGGAAATAAGTTATTTAAACATTGGCGGCGCTACCGGTGAGTTTGTTGTTCAGTATAAAGATCATGCAGATTTTGATAATATTTCTGTGGACAAACTGAACTTTCAAATACGGCTCAATCTTGCTACAAACGCTATTAATGTTATTTACGGAAGTTGTACCAATCCAGGGCCGAATGGTACTATTGCTCAGGTAGGCCTACGGGGTAATACAACTACCTGGACTACCAATGTCAACAATTTACTAGTTGATAATATACCAGCCGGTACCACCTGTAACTGGGCCGATGCAGTTACCGGCAATGCCAATAATAGTGGCCTGTTTTTTTCCGCAACGAATGTAAATGTGAACATTCCTAATGGCCTTCGGTACACGTGGGTACCCGCCACAACGCCTGCCCCGGTAAGAACTTTTAAAGCAGCTACCAACCTTACAATTAATAGTGCTACCGTTAGTTGGGCAACGGCAGCAGGAGCTACACAATATAATGTGCAGTACCGCATACCAGGCACCTGTGCATGGACCAACTATAACGGCAACCCCGTTGCCGACACCTCTGTAAATTTTACCAATTTAGCATTTGGAACTTCTTACCAGGTAAGGGTGCAATCTGTAGGCACCGCTGGAAATTCAATCTGGTCTCATATTCCTACAAGCGCTGGCGGAACCGGAACAAACGGCTACACCACTGCAGGAAGCTTTACCACCGTTGCAGCATGTAATGTGCCAACCAATGTTACGGTTACTGGTATTACTACTTCATCTGCGGTAGTAAATATTACATCTGCAGGCAACAGTTTTATTGTTGAATATGGATTGGCTGGCTTTACCCCTGGAACAGGTGCTACACCAGGTACAGGTGGTACAATTGTCACCACCACCTCATCTACCATCACCTTAACCGGGCTTACCCTTGCCACAACATACGATGTATATGTGAGGCAAAATTGTACAGCAGCCAACTTTGGTTATAGTTTAAATTCCACAAAAGTTACGTTTTTCAGCCTTCTTGCAAATGACAATGCTGCTGGCGCTTTTACACTTACAGTGGGTGCCGGCTGCACAGGGGCACCTTATACAAATGAAGGTGCAACGCTTAATGCCGGAGAGCCCTATCCTTCCTGTTCTGGAGCAGGTCAAAGTCCTGTATGGTTTAAGTTCGTAGCTCCTGCAAGTGGTGCCGTTCGGGTGTCAACAGATCTAGGAACGGGCCAAACCTTTACAGACTCTAAAATCGCCCTGTTTTCCGCTACTAACCCTGCTGACTATACTACCTTCTCTATTATTTCCTGCGACGATGATGGGGGAAGTGATGTTGGTTCAGGATTTTTGTCGGTTTTATATGCAACAGGACTTACTGCAGGTACTACCTATTATGTAGCTGTTGATAAATATTTAGGTAGCACTTTAGCTGGTACTTTTTGCATAGCAGTAGATGAATTAAATACAGCTATGCTTGCAGCAACAAACAACTGTGCCAGCAATTATCAAAAACCAATCAGTAATGGCAATAGTACTTATACCGGGTGGGTGCCATTATTAGATGGCAGCAGCCGCCTCATTGCGTTGGTACGTAGCCCGGCAGGCGTAAATGCAAATATGTACAGCGTTGCGCAGAACATTAATACCGGTGCTGTTCGTCAATCCAGTGGAACCTACTATCTGAACAGAAACTTTCAGATATCCAACACAGCTGCCACTAATGTAGATGTTCGGTTATTTTTCCTGAATACTGAACTGACATCATTGGCAACTGCTGATCCTGCCGTAACGTTGGCAAACCTTGGCGTTACCCGCCAGGCAGAAGCTCCGGTAGGATGCTATAATAATTATAGCCCTGCCAATGGTGCTGCCACATTTATACCGCAAACGGGTAATGGTACTGCCAGTGGTGTAAATTGGATCAGCTTCACCACGTCTGCTTTCTCTAACTTTTACCTGAACAGGGCTGGAACAGCACTCCCAATTTCGCTTCAATATCTGAAAGGCCAAAAAACAGGAACCAATAATGTGCTGGACTGGAAAGTAAACTGTACATCACCAAGCATCACCATGGAACTGGAACGTTCTTCTGACAGTAGGACGTTTAAAACCATTACCAGCATTGTGGCTACCCAGGCACGTTGCAGCCAGCCGTTCGACTATACAGATGCCAGCCCGCTGAAAGGTACCAACTACTACCGGCTGAAGATGATTGATATAGACGGTAAAGCAACCTATTCTCCTATCGTTGCCATTATCAACAGCAGCACTGGTGCTGAACTGGTTGGCATTTACCCAACCGTAGTACAGGATGAAGCATTTGTAAGTGTAGCAGCCAGTCGCAGTACCAAAATGCAACTCAATATCACCGATATGAGCGGCAGAATTATTAAAACCATCAATCAAGCGGTTGCCAGTGGCAGCTCATTAATCAGCATTAACACAGCTACCCTTTCTACCGGTGTGTACAATATTACCGGTATGCTGGATGGTGTTCAAACAAAAACACTACGCTTTGTAAAACAGTAGTCTTTCTTTCCTGAATCGTCCTTAGATAAGTTGATGGATGATAGATATAATAGAATCCCTGATAAGTCAAGTACTTGTCAGGGATTTTTTGTGTACCTGATGGGGTGTTTGGTAGTTGAGGCAAAGGTGTGGCCTTACCTGGTTGTAAAGGTAAACGGCTTCATTTACCAATTGGTAAGCCGCTAAATAGCAGCTTTGTGTATTGCCCATTATTCATTTAGAAAATGAGCGTTTTGTGATGAAAATTTTTAAGGATTTGCTTGGCTACATTACCGCTTATACCTGCATTTGAGTTAATTTAGCACTCTACAAAAAACCGAGCGTTCTGCTCATTATTTTAATCAACAACAGCTTATTGATGCTAAAATCTACTTTAAAACTTGGGCAACTCGTTTGCCTGGCTTCTTTCCTTGCATTATCAGCTTGCCACGGTATTGGGCAAAACGAAAAGGAAAAAGAAGAGCAGCGGGAAAATGGGGAGGCGGACTTTGAAGATGAAGAACACGAAAAGTATGATGGCCCTATGGAAAGGGGCATGCTGGAGTTTGAAAAAACAAAAGACCCGGCTTTAGGAACGGTACCAATTGAACGGCTTTGGAATGCTGTTGCCTATACTGAAAATCTTAAGGACAGGATTGCTAACAGAATTACGACAGGCGGCTATAGTTCTAACATTATATGGACGGAGAGAGGGCCTATTTACGATTCATTAGGCCCCAGCAATGGTAACGGCAGAGCTGGCGTAAACTATACAGCTGGTAGAACTGCTGCACTGTTGGTGGATGCAAGTGATGCAACGGGAAATACGGTTTACTGCGGTGGTATTGCCGGTGGCTTGTGGAAGTGTACGAACCTGCTCGATACCATACCTAACTGGCAACATATCAATGACCAATTTGACAACCTGGCTATTTCATCTATTTGTCAGGATCCTACCAACCCCGACATTATGTATTTTTCCACTGGTGAGGCTACCAGCAATGCAGATGCGGTATTTGGAAGAGGTGTTTGGAAAACAACAAACCATGGTATTACTTGGACCAATCTTACTTCTACACTTGGGTACAATCGTAATTTCAAAATCCTGTGCGATTCCCGTGGTTATGTGTACTTGGCTACCCGTGGGTTTGGGCTGCGCCGCTCTATCAATGGCGGTAGTACCTGGGTAGATATTACACCTAATGACCTGACTGCTAATTACCTGGGTGTTACTAGTTCTCCTATCTGTACCGATATTGAGATAAGTAGTACAGATAAACTACACGCTAGCTTTGGCTACAATTCAGGAACATTTACCGGAGTGGTTAATACAGTTAACTACCGGTACACCACTACTCCTGCTTCTGTTATCAACAGCACCTGGCTTTCGGGTACCGGCATTCGTACCAATAGCACCGTAGCTGCCAACCGGCTGGAACTGGCTGCACTGGCCGATACTTTATATGCTGTTACCACAAACACAGCTAACAATGTAGATAGTTGTTATAAATCAATTGATGGTGGCGCTAACTGGAGTTTACAAAATACAGTGGTTTACAATACTGGCGTTACCAATACCCAGGGCTGGTACGACCTTACGCTGGCCATCAACCCCGATAGCTCCAACCAAATATTGGTGGCAGGGTTAGATGCGTATTTATCCAGAAACAGTGGCAACACGGTTACCCGTAAAACCTTTTGGGTAACTACGGCACCTTATGTACATGCCGACCACCACTACATGCAATGGTGGAGGATAGCAGGTGAAAACAGAATACTGATGGGTACAGATGGTGGTGTTTTCTTGTCGAGAGATTTGGGAACCACCTTTAAAGACAAGAACAGAAACCTGGCCATCAAGCAGTTTTATGCAGTAGCCATGCACCCCACCGATCCTAATTATTTAATTGCTGGTGCTCAGGATAATGGTTGTCATCAAATAAAATATCCAGGCCTTAGCCCATCTATAGAAGTAACCGGGGGAGATGGCTGCTTTGTACATATCAATCAACTGAACCCGCTGGTGCAGTTTGGTACCTACGTGTACAATCAGTACCGGCGTAGTGTAAATGGCGGTGCTACCTGGAGTTCAATCAATCCGTCGTCAACTGCTGGTTTGTTTGTAAATCCTTTTGATTATGATGACACCAAGAATTTCATGTATGCTTCTAATGGTGCCAACGCTATTCGCAGGTGGCCAAATGCAAATACAACTACCACAACAAACGTTTTAAATATTCCTCAGTTCGTAAGAGGAACGACCAATGGCAACACCACTGCATTTAAAGTATCGCCTTTTACGGCTAACCGGGTATTTATTGGCGGCAGCCAGGGCAAACTGATTCGCCTGGACAATGCCGATACCGTTAATACTACCCTTGCTGCTTCTATTACGGATCTTACACCTACTTCTTTTCCTAATGGGTATATCAATTGTGTTAATACCGGCACTACAGATGATAACTTAGTAGCAGTGTTTACCAATTACGGAGTAGAGAATGTGTGGGTAAGCACAAACGGCGGCACAAGCTGGACTTCTATTGACGGTGATTTGCCGGATATGCCGGTACGTTGGGCTGCCTTTTTCCCAGGAAGTAATACCAAAATGATGCTGGCAACAGAAGCTGGTGTGTACATAACAGATCAGATAAATGGCGCTTATACAGAGTGGCTGCCAAGCCTT
>CAXTDG010000147.1:0-9029 GCA_964242675.1 uncultured Chitinophagaceae bacterium | reverse complement strand
TAACAAGCTTGTTTTAAAGGACATTGTGTCTGTAAATTGTAAAATTTAGCGACATAATTTCCGAAAAGGCTATTGGATTTATAGTTCATCTACTTTTGTACAACTGAAACAGGCAACGAGCTGTTCTATTTTTGTAAATAAAAAATCAACTATAAAATGTATCCTGAACAAATAGTACTGCCCATGAAGGCAGAACTTACCGATTATGGATTTGAAGAAATGCAAACTGCCTCTGAAGTAGATGAGCAGTTAAAGCAGGAAGGCACTACACTAGTAATGATCAACTCGGTTTGTGGTTGCTCCGCCGGTTCGGCCCGTCCGGGTGTATTGATGGCGGTTCATAATACTGAACATCGCCCTGACCATCTGACTACTACGTTTGCCGGTTTTGATGTAGAAGCGGTAAATAAAGTACGCCAGCACCTGATGCCTTATCCGCCATCATCACCAGCTATTGCCCTGTTTAAAAATGGCGAACTGGTACACATGATTGAGCGCCACCAGATTGAAGGCCGCCCTGCACAAATGATTGCCCGCAACCTGATGGCTGCGTTCGACCAGTTCTGTTAAGCATTTCATTAGCTTTTTATAACCGGAACCTAAGAGGCTCCGGTTTTTTTATGCAATAACTGGTGAATTGGTAGACAGGTGAGCAATACCTCTAACGTAATTTAAGACACTCATTCACCAATTTTGTAAGATATTGCCGCTTCTTTCAAAAAACCGGTAGTAGTTCATGTATCCTAATCTCTATTTCTTTTTCAAAGACGTTTTTGGTGTTGATCTGCCGGTATTCAAATTTGTCAATTCCTTCGGTTTTTTTGTAGCCCTTTCTTTTATAGCTGCTGCTATTACGCTTACCAAAGAGCTTCGCCGTCGGGAAGGTTTAGGGTTGCTAACTTCTACTGATGCTACCATTACTGTTGGCAAAGGCGTGGAGTGGAGCGAAGTATTACTCAATGCCTTTTTTGGTTTTCTAATCGGTTTCAAACTGGTGGGGGCTTTCCTGCAACGCAGTACTGCTCTCGATAATCCACAGGCATTTATCCTGTCTTCCCAGGGAAGCTTCGGCGCAGGTATTTTACTGGCATTAATATTAGGCGGCCTTAAATATTACGAAGGCACTAAGCAAAAACTCGACAAGCCTGAGAAACGCAATATCCGCATCTGGCCCCACGACCGCATTGGCGATATGACTATTCTGGCCTTCATCTTCGGTTTCCTGGGAGCCAAGCTGTTTCATAATTTAGAGAACTGGCACGACCTGGTACGAGATCCTATTGGTGCCTTGACTTCCTTTAGCGGGCTCACCTTTTATGGCGGCCTTATTTGCGCCACACTTGCAATTGCCTGGTATGGCCGCAAGCATAAAATAGACCTTTGGCACCTGGCCGACGCTTTTGGCCCGGCTATGATGATAGCCTACGCCATTGGCCGCATTGGTTGCCAGGTGGCTGGCGACGGTGATTGGGGAATTCCTAACAGCGCCTATGTTTCAAACGAAATTGGTAAATCTATCCCCGCAACACCGGCTGAATACGAAGCTGCTGTTCAGAAAAATCTTGCTTTTTACGAAACCACTTTGCGGGAAGTAAAGCAAATAAAATCAGTGGCCGATGTGCCGCATGATGCTTTTATAGCACCTTCCTGGCTACCCAACTGGGCAGTTGCCTATGCTTATCCGCACAATGTAATTAGTGAGGGCATACGTATGCCCAACTGCGAAGGGCAGTATTGCTACATGCAACCAGTGCCGGTTTACCCAACGCCTTTTTACGAAACGCTTATGGGGCTTGCCCTCTTTGCCTTCTTATGGGTAATGCGGAAGCGGCTTAAGAAAGCAGGTATGTTAGCTGGTCTGTACTTGGTGGTAAATGGTATAGAACGTTTTGTAATAGAAAACATCCGGGTAAACGATCATTACCGGTTGGGGCCACTTTATTTATCGCAGGCACAGTGGATAGCACTGGGCCTCATAGCTGTTGGTTTTTTCATCATGATTGTAAGAAGCCGACAACCAGAAGCCATTGTGAACGAAAAACTAGTGAAATAAAAGTCCTTTCTACTGTCAGTAAGCGAATAAATTTTATCTAATTAAAGCAGATACTTTTAAATTTTAGCTTTTTAAAAGCGTTTTTGCTTTTAAAATCTAAAATTCTAGCCATCCTTTTTAAAAAACGGGAGATATCTGGCTGTAACCACACATTAAAATTTAATTAGTTTTTAACAGAAAAGGAGAAAATGAGTACTTTTACCATCATTAACTGCTTCAAACACAAATACATACCTTACAAAACAGGCTTTAAAAGTCATTAAAGTTTACCAGACATTTACTTGTTTTGGGCTTATACAGAGAACCGTAATTCCGCTTTCTACTTTACTCCATTAATAGTAGTTTCTACCAGTTAGCAGTTATCAAACTTTCGTTTCGGGAGTTGTGACTGTACTAATGCTATTCCAATATATCTGTGAGAAAAATGTAGTCACATTCTTTCCCACATTCTTTTCACTTAAAGCAAATATTATAGAACAAATCTACTATTGCAATGAAGCTAACCCTGCTGGCGCTTACCGTTTTCTTTTGTAGTTTATTTTCTTTTAATGCTCAGGCACAACTGGACGTTACTATTGGTACAGGCACTGCTACAAATACCGGAACTACCTATCCTTGCCCCATACAAGATTATTACGAGGGCAGCCGGGCTCAGTATCTTTATCGTGCCAGCGAATTACTTGCTGCAGGTATGGTCCCCGGCAACGTTACTGCCATTAAGTTCAATGTTACAAGCCTGGGTACTTTTACTGGTACGGTTGAGCAGATGGCTATAAAGATAACCAGCACTACCGCTACAGGCCTTACTGCTACCACCTGGGAAACTGTACCTGCAACAAACGTATATGGCCCAACTGATTATGTACCTACAGTTGGTATAAACACGTTCAATTTATCCACTCCTTTTGTATGGAATGGAAGCAGCAATATCCTAATAGAAGTATGTAATGGCGATCCAAACAATGGAACTGCAGGGGTAACTACTTTTACCAGTAATCCTTTCGTTACCTGGACAACCGGTTTAGCCTTTAATGGTTCGCATAGCTACCGGGCCGATAACTTGGGCAACCTATGTGGTACTGCTACTACTACTGAGAGTGGCACCCCAACTACAAGGCCTAATATTATTTTCAGTTATACACCTGCCAGTGCTTGTTCAGGTACTCCTGTTGCGGGTACTGCTATTTCTACTACCACCAACATTACCTGCCCTGGTGCACCATTTACGCTTAGTCTTACGGGTGCTACTATTGCTGGTGGAATTACCGTTCAATGGCAATCTGCTTCTTCGCCTACCGGCCCCTGGAGCAATATTACGGGTGCTACTACCTTTGCCTATACCACTACACAATCGGCTACCGTTATGTATTACCGGGCAGTAGTAACGTGTAATGGTACCAGCAGTGCTAACTCGGCTGCCGTGCAGGTAAATTCGGTAAGTACACCTCCTTATGCGCCACTACCTTATAATGAAGGATTTGAAAACACCTGGCTGAATAGCTGCTCTATTGGTGATATACCTGCTGCTAACTGGAAAAATACACCTGCAACAGGTAATACTTCCTGGCGCAGGTATGATGACTTTACCAATGGTGGATGGACTAGTAATAACGGTGCTTATACAACTTCAGGGTCAGTAGGTGTCAACTCTGCTCGTTTCCACTCGTACGATGCTACATCCGGCACCTCTGGTACATTGGATGTATACCTGAATTGCAATACACCTGCTACTACCAAAAGAATTCGGTTTGATTATATCAATACATCAGGATCCGATTCTCTCTCTGTTCTGATTTCTACAGATGGCGGAACAACTTTTGTGCGGTATGACAGTGCTGGTATTGCTACTGCCTGGAGAACTAAAACCATCTACTTCAATAGTACTTCTGCTACTACCATAGTGCGGTTTATGGCAACCGGTGATTTTGGGGTTACGGATATTGGTATTGACAACCTGGGTATTAGCAATTATGACAACTGTAGTGGCACTCCTACTGGAGGAACAACCGTTTCCTCTCAAAGTACGGTTTGTCTTAATTCTCAGTTTCTGCTAAGTACTACTGGCTCTACAGATGCAAATGGACTTACCTACCAGTGGCAATCTTCAACAGATGGTATTACCTGGGTAAACATACCCGGTGCTACCGGCGAAACGTACAACGCTCAGCAAGCAGTAAGCACCTATTACCGCAGGCTTACAAACTGTACATTCAGCAGTGCTTCTGCCCCATCTACGGCTGTACAGGTAACCAGCCCACCCCTTGTGTCTGGTACATTTACGATTAACAGTGCTGCCCCAGCAGGTGGTGGTAACTTCCAATCGTTCAATACAGCTTATGATTATATTAAGTGTGGTATCAACGGGCCAATTGTATTTAATGTAAATGCAACCAGTGGCCCCTACAACGAGCAGCTTATTATGATACCTGTTCCGGGTGCATCAGCGGCCAATACAGTTACTTTTAATGGTAATGGCCGTACAATTAAGTATAGCTCTACAAATACAAACGAGAGAGCTGTAATAAAACTAAATAATGCCGACCATATCCGCTTCGATAGCCTGGTGATTGATGCTACGGCTGTTGGTACGGGTACTACCTACGGATATGGAGTTCAGTTTATTAATAATGCTGATTCTAATGTGGTGCGCCGTTGTACTATTAATACAGCTGTAAACTCTACCTCTACCAACTACGCCGGGATTGTATTGAATGCTTCAGCTACCAGCGCTACTACCACTGGTGATACATTTTGCGATAGCAATTATGTAGCTCAAAACCGTATTAATGGTGGTTACTACAGCATTACCACGGTGGGTAGCACTACACAGGCTGTACAACGAAATGTAATTGTGAACAATACCATCAGAGACTTTTATTTCTATGGTATTTATGTATCCAACACGTTCCTTGAAGTAATTGAAGGCAACGATATCAGCCGCCCAACCGCTACTACGGTTAGTTCATTTTATGGTATTTATGCTACCGGCCTTAGCGTAAGTATGCAGATTTCTAAAAACCGTATTCACAATCCATTCGATGGGGCCCTTACCAGTACCAGCGGTGCGTATGGCATTTACTTTACGGCTGTAGATGCCCTGGCTGGTTTTGAAAACCGGGTAGTAAATAATCTGATCTATAATATCAATGGTGCTGGTGTTGCGTACGGCTTGTACAATTCAAGCTCCGACAATGTGCTGTATCACCATAACACTATTTCGCTTGATTTGGCTGCCAGTACCTCTACCAATGTTAGCCGTGGTTTCTACCAAACTCTTCAGGCAGATGGTATTGAACTCATCAACAATATTATTTCCATACAAAAAGGGGGCACCGGGCAAAAACATGCTGTTTACCTGGCTACAGCTACCTCTACCTACACCGCTAACAACAACGATTACCTGGTAAACATTGCTAACGCTGGTTTCATTGGTTTCACGGGTACAGCTAACCAGGCTACTTTGGTAGGCTGGCAAACGGCTACCGGTCAGGATGCTGCTTCTTTGGCAATAGATCCATTATACACCAGCATAGCTACTGCCAACTACCAGCCAACTGCTGCTATTATTGATAACATTGGCCAGAACTTAGGCGTAACTACCGATATTGTAAATGCGCCACGAACCGTTACCCCCGACCCCGGTGCTTACGAGTTTACAGCGCCGGGATGTACCGGTACTGTTGCAGCGGGTTCAGCTATTTCTTCCAGCGATACGGTATGTGTAGGTACTTTATTTTCTCTGGGTACTAACGGTACTACCAATGCAAACGGCATTACTTATCAGTGGCAATCTTCACCCGATGGTGTTACCTGGACCAATATTCCGGGTGCAACCCGTCCGGTATTAAATACAACCCAGAATGCAACCTCTTTTTACCGGTTGATCATTAACTGTACGGCTAGTGCATCTACTTCTACTTCAACAGTAAAACGAGTATTTAGCCCGGCTCTTGTATCTGGTACATTTACCATCAACAGCGCTGCACCGGCAGGTAGCGGCAACTTTCAATCGTTCAACACCGCCTACGATTACCTGAAATGTGGTATCAACGGAGCAGTTGTATTTAATGTAAATGCAACCAGTGGCCCGTACAACGAGCAACTTATTATGGCCGAAGTGCCAGGTGCTTCTGCTGCTAACACCGTTACATTCAATGGTAATGGGCGTACCATCAAATTCAACTCTGCTAATACCGATGAGCGGGCCGTTATTAAGTTCAACGGGGCCGATCATATTCGCCTGGATAGCTTAGTGATTGATGCTACTGGCGGTACATATGGATACGGTATACAGTTTATTAATAATGCTGACTCTAATGCGGTGCGTCGCTCTACAATTAATACTGCCTTAAATACTACGTCTACCAGCTTTGCCGGTATTGTAATGAGTGCTTCGGCTACCAGCCCCACTACTACTGGTGCTACCCTGTGCGATAGTAACTATATTGCTGGAAACCGTATTAGCGGTGGCTACTATGGCATTACAACCTTGGGCAGCACCGCAGCTACTTTGCAACGTAATGTGCTGCTGAACAATACAGTAAGAGATTTTTATTTTTATGGAATCTACACCTCTTACGTAACTAATATGCTTATTGAGGGAAATGACATCAGTCGGCCTACTGCTACTACAGTTAGTTCTTTCTATGGTATTTATGCGGTAAGCGGAGCCAATGCACTTTCCATTTCTAAAAACCGCCTGCACAATCCTTTTGATGGTGCAACTACCAGTACCGGAACTTTTTATGGTATTTATTTATCGGGCGTAAGTGCAGATAACGGAATGGAGAATAAGATAACCAACAACATTGTTTACAATGTAAACGGGCAAGGTTCTCTGTATGCATTGTACAATTCTGCATCAGATAATGCTCAGTATTATCATAATACCATTTCGCTGGATAACACAGCCAGCACTGCTACTAATACTTATGTAACCAGGGGTTTCTACCAGATTACACAAGCCGCCGGAATTGTATTTACCAATAATATTATTACTATTTCAAGAGGCGGGGCAAGTGCAAAACATGCCATTTACTTAGGCACGAATACAACTTCCTTTACTGCCACCCGCAATGATTATTTTGTAAATGCGGCAGCTGGTACCAACTATGTAGGCTACTACGGCACCAACCAGACAACGCTTACCGATTGGCAAACAGCCACTGGGCAGGATGCTGCTTCTGTGTCTCAAAACTCACAATACACGGCACCTGCTACCGGCAACCTTACACCCCGCAATATTATACTCGACAATCGGGGTCTGGCAGTAGGTATCACCACCGATATACTGAATGCACCACGCAGCACCACTGCACCAGATATCGGTGCTTTTGAATTCTCCTTCCCACCTTGTACTTCTCCGCCAGCGGCTGGTGCTTCTGTTGCGGTTCCTAATGTGAGCATTTGTATGGGTACGCCGGTTGATCTTAGTCTGCCTGGAGCAACAACTGGAAGTAGCCTAAGTGTACAATGGCAATATTCCGCTTCTGCATCCGGCCCCTGGAACAACCTGGGTAATCCGCTGCCTTTTGCCGATACTACCATCCGGGCTACGACCACCTTATACTACCGTGCCCTAGTAACCTGTAGCGGAAATTCTACCGCTTCTACACCAGTACTGGTTACGGTAAAGCAGGCGTTATTATCAGGTTTCTATACCATTAATCCTGCCCTGCCGGTAAGCACTACCAACTTCCAAAACTTTGCTTCGGCTGTGTTTGCTATGGAGTGCGGTATCACTGGTTTTGTAACATTTGATGTATCGCCGGGTATTTATAACGAGCAGATTCGGATGCGGAGTATTAACGGTGCCGGGTTGAATAGCCGGGTTACTTTCCGCAGCCTTAGTGGTGTGCCATCATCGGTAACACTTACTTCTGGTGCTGCTACACCTGCTGCCAACTATGTGTTGCAATTGGATAGTGCCAGCTACATTACGTATAAAAACATATCAGTTACCGGTACCAATACTACTAATGGCCGTGTGGTTGGTATGCTAAATACAGCTTCATACGACAGTATTGTAAATTGTACCATCACTGCCCCAACCAGTGCCAGTATCAGCAATACCATAGCCGGTATACATGCTGATTCCTTGATAGGATCAAACAACGTGATCAAAGCAAACCGTATTCTAAATGGTACGAATGGTATTTACATGGCCGGTTTTGCTGCTACGCCCAATAGACTAAATGTAATAGACAGTAATACGGTAGATGGTGCTTACTACTATGGTATTTATACCAGCTATGGCAACCGCATACAGGTATCAAACAATATTGTGAATACAACGGTACCTCTTAATACCAGTGCTTACTCCATTTATGGTAATTATTGCGATACCAGTTATCAGTTTGTTGGTAATAGTGTAAATATTTCAAATACTACGGGTAGCGTATACGGCATGTACTTAAACTATTGTGACGCTACACTTGCTACCAGAGGTAGGGTGGCTAATAATAAGATACAAGCTATTACCGGACTTACCGGCAGTGCCTATGGCATCTATGAAAACTACGGTAGCTATAACAACACGGTGAACAATGTGGTGAACTTGAAAACGACTGGCACTACTTCGTATGGCATTTATAGCAATTTTGATAACAATACTAATTATTGGAACAATACGATTCAGAATGCTTCAACTGCTACAGGTGCTACTAACATGGCAGCTTATTTCAACCATACCAGTGGTGGCACTGGAAATGCCAATGTTCAGAATAATATTTTTACCCATCCTGGTGGAGGAAGAGCTTTAGGTATATCTAATGTTCAGTTTTTGTATCTTGATTACAATATGCTCTACACAACCGGCGGTACACTGGTGTCTTCTGTAACACCCGCTGGTACCTATGCTACCCTGAATGCCTGGCAAACAGCTACTACCTGGGATGTGAACTCTATTGTATATCCTCCGGCGTTTGTGAGTGCCAGCGATGTGTCGCCTAATTTAGCAGACCCTGCAGTATGGGCC
>CAXTDG010000146.1:0-9052 GCA_964242675.1 uncultured Chitinophagaceae bacterium | reverse complement strand
ATTGCATGGTTATCTACTCCTCTCCCCTCCTTTTGTTTTAATATTGCGGCAAATTTCAAAAGCCTTCCATGGAAGTTACCGTTGATACCGCCAAGCAGCTACGCCTTACTGAAAGTGAATTTGAACTGATAAAAGAGAAGCTGGGTCGTACGCCCAATTTTACCGAACTGTGTGCCTTTAGCGGCATGTGGAGCGAACACTGTAGCTACAAAAACAGCATTAAATGGCTGAAAACGCTGCCCCGTGAAGGTGGCCGTATGTTGGTAGCCGCCGGCGAAGAAAATGCCGGATTGATGGATATTGGCGATGGCCTGGGCGTGGTTTTCAAAATTGAAAGTCACAACCACCCAAGTGCTATTGAGCCGTTTCAGGGCGCAGCAACGGGTGTAGGTGGTATTCATCGGGATATTTTCACCATGGGTGCTCGCCCCATTGCATCATTGAACTCGCTACGTTTCGGCAAACTGGATGAAGCCAAAACCCAGCACCTGCTGGCCGGTGTGGTACATGGTATTGGCCATTATGGCAACTGCTTTGGCGTACCTACCGTAGGCGGCGAAATTTATTTTGAAGAATGCTACCATACCAACCCGCTGGTGAACGCCATGAGCGTAGGTATTTTGGAAAATGGAAAAACTGTAAGTGCCGTAGCAAAAGGAACGGGTAACCCGGTGTTTATTGTAGGTAGCGCTACCGGTAAAGATGGTATTGGTGGGGCTAGTTTTGCCAGTGCAGAAATTACTGCCGAAAGCACTCAGGAATTACCTGCTGTGCAGGTGGGTGATCCCTTTCAGGAAAAGAAATTGTTGGAAGCCTGCCTGGAAGTAATTGAAACCAACGCCGTGGTAGGCATGCAGGATATGGGTGCTGCCGGTATTATTTGCAGCACCGCCGAAATGAGTGCCAAAGGTGGCGTAGGTATGCGGATTGATTTAGATAAAGCGCCAAGTCGCCAAAAAAATATGAAAGGCTGGGAATTGCTGCTGAGCGAAAGCCAGGAGCGGATGCTGATTTGTGTAGAAAAAGGCAAAGAAGAAGCGGTGCTGAAAGTGTTTGAGAAATGGGATTTGCCTTGCGAACAAATTGGTGTGGTAACCGATGATGGCCTGCTTAGCTTTTACATGCATGGCGAACTGGAAGCGCAACTTCCTGCGGAAGAGTTGGTGCTGGGTGGCGGTGCTCCACAATATGAGCGTCCTTTTAAAGAGCCAGCTTATTTTACCCAATTAAAGAACTTTTCGATAGATAGTATTGCTGAACCAACCGACCTGAAAGCTATTGCCCAAACCTTGGTTCAGTTGCCAAACATTGCCAGCAAACGTTGGGTGTATCACCAATACGATAGTATGGTAGGAACGGGTACCTTGGGAACGAACAATCCAAGTGCAGCCGCCATTAGCCTGGTAAAAGGAACGACCAAAGGCATTGCCATGAGTGTAGATTGTAACAGTCGCTACACCTATGCCGACCCATATAAAGGTGCT
Organism: uncultured Chitinophagaceae bacterium; assembly: GCA_964242675.1. Classification (GTDB taxonomy): domain Bacteria; phylum Bacteroidota; class Bacteroidia; order Chitinophagales; family Chitinophagaceae; genus JAZKFT01. Next base: position 7,568 of record CAXTDG010000146.1, on the reverse strand, counting down.
ATGATTGCTGTTTGTGAAGCGGCCCGCAACATTGTTTGCAGCGGTGGCGAACCACTGGGCGTAACCAACTGCTTAAACTTTGGCAATCCTTACGACCCTGAGGTGTACTGGCAATTTACCCAGGCCATTCAGGGTATGGGTGAGGCTTGTCGCAAATTAAATACGCCGGTTACAGGTGGTAATGTGAGCTTCTATAATCAAAATCCGGACGGTCCGGTTTTTCCAACACCAACCATTGGTATGGTGGGCCTGCTGGAAAATGTAGAAGATAAGATGATGCTTTCGTTTGAACACAATAACGAAGCGGAACCAGATGTGCTGATTTTAATTGGCAAAAGCCGTAATGATATTTCTTCGTCTGAATACCTGCGGAAAGTAATAGGCGAGGATAAAAGTCCAGCGCCTTATTTTGAAATTGACGAAGAACAGAATGTTCAAAATGCAGTGCTGTCGTTTATTAGAAGCAAGCTGATTACCAGTGCTAACGATGTAAGCGAAGGCGGCCTGTTTGTAACGCTGTGCGAAAGCAGTTTTGTAAATGGCACCGGCTTTAGTTTGCAATACACGGATGGCATTCGTAAAGATGCTTTCCTGTTTGGCGAAGCACAAAGCCGGGTAGTGGTTTCGGCTAAAAGATATACCGCATCTGAGGTAGAAATGGCCCTGCAAAGCAGCGGCACCCCTTATGAACTCATTGGCGAGGTAACCGGCGGTGATATTTTTATTGGTGGTGAAACCTGGGGAACCATTAATACCTGGAAAGAAAAATACGATACAGCAATTGAGAAAATATTGGCGGGTCATGAAAGTGAACATGCGTTGACGGCTTTGTAACCTCTGTAGTGCTTTGCGGATAAGTGCGGTTGACTAGTTTGTTTCTACTTAAACTTCTAAACAAAATCTATGAGTGAAACTGATGTAAAACTCCAAAAATTAAAAGAGTTAGGTAAGAAACGCCAACAAGCACCGCCCGGTAAAGAATATAAACGGATAGCTGACTTTTGTGAACAGAAATATGAATCAGACTTTGTTTCGCCTTATTCAAAAAGTTCGAGTAATGTAAATTCGGAAATAATGTTGCTTTTACAAGATTGGGCATCTTCTGATAAGTTAAGTCAACCCTTCAATGAGCAGTTTGCAGTACTTGGTTACGACACTGATTTAGATATCAATCAAAATCTAATAGTACTTCTACAAGAAACATTTGGATTGAAATTAAATGAGGTTTTTACAACTAATGTTTTTCCTTTTATCAAACACGGTGGTATGAGTACCCCCATTCCCCAAGCCGACATTACAGAGCCCTATAAAAAATTCTGCTACCCACAAATTGAAATTATAAAGCCTAAACTTGTAATCTGCTGTGGAAAACAAGCTTATGTAGCTTCCTTAAAGTATTCACGTGAATCAACAAAAAATCTAATGTCTGTTCGTAATAATTTTCACGTAGAAGATATGTTATTTTACCATCAACGTGTGCCTAGTTATTATGGAATTAGCCATAACTTCAAACGAGGGGGAATTGAAGGAGCAAAATCGGATTGGTTAGCAATGAAAGATGAATTTAGACAATTTAAACTTAAAGTAAAAGACTAGTTTCTTGCAATTGCTTAATACTTGCCAGCTATGCCTATATCTTCTAAAAACCTTATTACTGATTGTTATTTTGACGTTTTAAAAACCTTAAATTCGAAAACTAAACTCGAATTGATTTCTAAGTTGTCTCAATCTTTAAAAGATATAAGTACTACATCTGGAACATCTATACAATCTCTTTTTGGTGCCTATAAATCAGAAGAAACAGCAGAAGAAATTATTGCTAGCATCAAGCTTAAAACCCAAACCGTATGAACCCGTCGATGGAAAATATGAATAATGATGCACAGGGGCATCTTTCCCCCGTTGGGGGAGAGAACGAGAGTGGGGGCTTTATCCTCATCACTGGTGCCGCCGGTTTTATCGGCAGTTGCATGGCTAGTTTCTTAAATGAAAAAGGTTTTGAAAACCTGTTGCTGTGCGATGATTTTGGGGTGGAAGGCAAGCGTAAAAACTGGGAAGGCAAGCAGTTTGAAAACCTAATTGAACGCTATAATTTATTCGAATGGTTAGAGGCGAACGAACCTAAAATAGATTTCGTTTTTCACCTCGGAGCAAGAACGGACACTACCGAATTTGATTACGCCATTCACCAGGAACTGAATGTTGATTTTACCGAAAAACTCTGGAACTGGTGTACTGCTAATCAGGTGCCATTGGTGTATGCATCTTCGGCCGCAACCTACGGTGCTGGTGAGTTGGGTTATGAGGATAATGAAAGTATCATTCCGCAGTTACAGCCACTCAATCCCTACGGTGTAAGCAAGAACGAAATTGATAAATGGATCTTACAACAAACCGAAACACCACCCTTTTGGGCCGGACTGAAATTCTTTAATATATATGGCCCTAACGAAGGACATAAAGGCCGTATGGCCAGTGTAATCTGGCACTCCTTCAACCAGATAAAAAAGAACGGTGAAGTAAAGCTGTTCAAAAGCCATCGTCCCGACTTTAAAGATGGTCAGCAACTGCGTGATTTTGTGTACGTGAAAGACGTAGTGAAAGTGATGTATTGGTTATTTCAGTCGGTAGTCGGTGGTCAGCAGTCAATAGCAGAGCAGGAAAGTGAAGAACTGGAAATAGCAGCAATCCATGATTCGCAGGTAAGTTCAGAAGAAGAAAAGGCAGGCAATTGGCGACAGATGCTGGATGAAAGTTGGAGTGAAAAGGAAGAAAGTACGAGTAGCCACAAATCACAAATCCCCTCTGCTATTTACAACCTCGGTACCGGTATGGCCCGTAGCTTTTACGATCTGGCAGCTTCTACTTTCCGGGGCCTGGATTTAGAACCGAATATTATGTTCATCGATATGCCGGAAGACATTCGGGATAAGTACCAGTATTTTACGGAAGCCGATATGCATAAACTAAAAACGGCTGGGTATACAGTACCTTTTTTTACGCTGGAAGAAGGCGTAGATGATTATGTAAGGCATTACCTGGCTACAGGAATGTTGTATTAGGAACACGCCTTTCAGCATATTTCTACAAAAGCAATTTCACATTTCCCTGCTTGCCTGTAGCGGCACGTTTCGTAAATTTGAGTATGTCATCATTTGCCACACGATTAACGAAAGAACAAGCCTTGCCAAAGATCAGGCACTACTGTGTGTACCAGGAACGCAGCCACAAAGAGGTGAAGGAAAAGCTGTATGGTTATGGCTTGTTTAAACCCGATGTAGAGTTGTTGATTTCCCAAATGATTGAGGAAGATTACCTGAACGAAGAGCGTTTTGCTATTCAATTTGCGGGTGGTAAATTCCGGATGAAGCAGTGGGGCAAAGTGAAGATCATGATGGGGCTAAAGGAAAAATACATCAGCCCATATTGCATCAAAAAAGGCCTATCAGAAATTGACGAGGAAGCTTATCAAAAAACACTACACCAGCTGGCGGAAAAAAAATGGGCTTCGCTAAAAGGCGAGCAATACATTAGCCGGGAAGGCAAAACCCGCAACTTTTTATTACAAAGAGGTTTTGAATCGGCATTGATACAGCAGGCTATAGCACAATTGAAGGCTGGTGGAAGTGAATAATAGCAATTCAACTTCTGATACTTTCACAACAAACCTTCATTATCGATTGTCACTTATCTATTAACCATTATCATGGAGCCTGAAGTAAGCGCCTTTCTTGCCCGTATTGCCAAGAGCATTTCGCTGGTGCTACTATGGATGCTTATCAATACGTATTTCGGTGTTCGAAAAGGGTTTTTCTTTCTGGATGAAAAAATTACTACCGGGCATATCCTATTCTATATATGGTTTATAAGCAGTGGCATAGGGCTATTCTGGTTTATCATTAAAATCTGGAAAGCCGCACCTGTATATGACCCAAAAGAAGATGCCTGGAGCTATAAAGAAAATAAAGAGCAATAAGCAAAAGGTAATTAGGTAAGTAGCAGGTAGTAAAAGGCAGGAAAATCATAATCATTATACACTACACAACTTCAGACCCCAAACTTCAAACGGCACTTACCCCCATCCGAAACGTCAGCGCTGCAAAATCTTCCTTGCTTAGTTGCTCGGCCCGCTTATCGAAAATAGTATCCTGTAGCACCTCTGTACTAAACAAACTTTTTACCGCATTGCGTAGCATTTTCCGGCGCTGATTAAAAGCTGTTTTAACTAATATCTGAAAGCTGCGTTCACTCTTTACTTCTAAACCCTTTTCTACTGGTGTCAACCTAATTACACCACTCATTACTTTAGGTGGTGGATTAAAGCTGCTAGGCGGCACATCAAACAGGTATTCCACATTGTAATAGGCTTGTAGTAATACGCTAGTAACGCCATACACTTTGCTACCAGGGGGCGCTGCTATCCGCTGTGCTACTTCTTTTTGAAACATGCCAATAATAGCTTGCACTTGCGTCTTCCAGTCCAGCGTTTTAAAAAGAATTTCAGAGGAAATATTGTAAGGAAAATTGCCAACAATGGTAAACGGCCCTTCAAACGGCGGCTGCATATCCAAAAAGTTCTGGTGGATGAGTTGCAACTTTGGATAATTCTTTTGAAGGAAACTTATTTTATCATCATCAATCTCTACGGCTCTAAAATCAACATTCGATATCCCTAACAAATACTTGGTTAGGGCTGCACCGCCAGGGCCTACTTCCAGCAACTGCGTAAAAGGGTTTTGCTGCAATGCTTTTACAATACGCTGGCTTACGCTTTCATCTTTTAGGAAATGCTGACCAAGAGATTTTTTGACAATCAAAATGAGAGATAATTATAAGTGATGAGAGATGAGTTGTAAGCAAAAGTTATGGGTTATAAGAGATGAGAGATAAGCTATGAATTATAAGTTCGTACAACTCATAACTTATCTCTCATCATTCATATCTTCTTAAAGTTCCAGCTTCACCACCGCTTCTTGGGCGGCCAATTGGCTGGCATCTTTTTTATTAAAGCCCCGGCCAGTAGCAACTACTTCACCATCTAGCATTACCCCTATTACAAACAGGCGACGGCCCTTTTCAATTTTTTCTTCTACAATTTCAAACGTTACAGCCCGGTTGTTTTTGGTAGCCCAACCTATCAGCCGGTTTTTAATATTGATGTCCAGCATTTCCAGATCATCCATAAACAAGTGCGGAATAATCAGTCGCTTCAATACCCAGGTTTGCGTACGCTTATAGCCTTTGTCCAGGTAAATGGCACCTACCACGGCCTCCAGCGTATTACCGAAAATGTGGCTGTTCTTCAGGCTGCCATCTATCTTATTAAATCGGGTAATTTTCTTTAGCCCCATCTTTAGCGCTATATCGTTTAGCTGCTGGCGATTCACCATTTTGCTTCGCATTTCTGTCAAAAAACCTTCCCCCTTTTTAGGGTAGCGTTTGTACAAAAAGTCGGCAATAATAGAGCTAAGCACGGCATCGCCCAGGTACTCCAGGCGTTCGTTGTTTTCCTCCGAAGTTTCTTTTACCGACCGATGACTAAGGGCGGCTATGTACAGATCGGGGCGACCAGGTACAAAACCCAGCACATTTTTCAACTGTTTATTAAAGTCTGCTTCTTCTTTGGTGGTAGTGTGGAATATTTTTTTCAGCAAACTCACAAATAAAAATTTAGCCTTTTAATTGATTAACACGGGCCAGAAAGGGTCTTTGGGGTAAATCTACGTAGTACCTACCAATCTAAGACCGGTTACCAAACGTTAATAAAAAAAACCCCGGCTGGTAGCCGAGGTCTTTCATTGTTATATTTTTATTAAGCTGCTACTGCTTTATTTACCAAGTCAGCTGCTTCGCTTAGCAAAATGGCACTCTGTACTTTCAGGCCGCTTTCATCAATCAGTTTCTTCGCTTCCTCGGCATTGGTGCCTTGCAGACGTACAATGATGGGGATATTGATTTCACCAATCGTATTGTACGCATCAATTACACCTTGTGCTACCCGGTCGCACCGAACGATACCACCAAAGATGTTAATCAGGATCGCTTTTACTTTCGGGTCTTTCAGGATAATGCGGAAACCAGCTTCTACCGTTTGTGCGTTGGCGCTACCACCTACGTCCAAAAAGTTGGCAGGCTCACCACCACTTAGTTTAATCATATCCATGGTAGCCATGGCCAGTCCGGCACCATTTACCATACAACCTACGTTACCATCTAGTTTTACAAAGTTCAGGTTGTAATGGCCGGCTTCTACTTCAGTTGGGTCTTCTTCGCTTTCGTCCCGCATGGCGGCCAAGTCGTTGTGGCGCATTAAGGCATTATCATCCAGACCCATTTTGCAGTCTACCGCAACTATTTTTTCGTCGCTGGTTTTAAACAGCGGATTTATTTCCAGCATGGCGCAGTCCAGGCCTACGTATGCAGTGTACAGGTTGGTTACAAACTTTACGCAGTTCTTAAAGGCATCGCCGCTCAGGCCCAGGTTGAAGGCAATTTTACGAGCCTGAAAACCTTGCAGACCGGCACCTGGGAAAACATATTCTTTAAAAATCCGGTCAGGCGTGTTGTGGGCCACTTCTTCAATGTCCATACCACCTTCGGTGCTGTACATAATTACGTTTTGGCCACGTCCACGGTCCATCAGTATGCTCAGGTAAAACTCCTTTACCGGGTTAGGGCCAGGGTAGTACACATCCTGCGCAATCAATATTTTATTTACTTTTTTACCCGCCTCACCCGTTTGAATGGTTACCAGTGTGCCACCTAAAAGTCCTTTGGCAATAGTGGTAATGTCTTCCAGGCTTTTGCCAACGGCTACACCCCGTTGTTCACTTCCCATAATCTTCCCTTTACCACGGCCACCGGCGTGTATCTGGGCTTTCACTACAGCAAAGTTGTTCCCCGTTTGGGTTTTCAGTTGGCGGTAAGCTTCCTCGGCAGCCATCACAGTATCTACCGCAATGCCTTCCTGCACCGGCACGTTGTATTTTTTCAACAACTCTTTCGCCTGGTATTCATGCAAGTTCATAAAGGAAAATTTTTTAGTGGGGCGAATATAGTTGAATGTGTAAATGTGCCAATGTGCAAATATGCAAATGCCCGCACAACCTACGCAAACGAATAGCAAAGACCGAAAGTTGGGAAGACCGTAAGTCCGGAAGAAAATACACAGCGATTTCATCATGGCTGTTTTTCGCATCACGGGTAGCATTCTTTTTACCATTTTCTTTTTGAGCCAGGCTATTATCTATCTATGGAGCTCATGCGGCGTTGGCACCGTTCAAGTGTTGTACTACTATTGGGCTTCAATGTAGGGGCGAAACCATGTGTTCGCCCTAATGGAATATGATGCATGTTCAAAACAGATTTGCAATAATCATTTTGTGCGTATAGGGCAGACACATGGGTCTGCCCCTACGAATACATCCACAACACGAAAATCCAAATTCTACTTTTGGGAACGTCGCACAAAAGAAAACGAACGCTGAGAATTATTCCGGGCAAAGAATTAAAAGGGCAACAGGTCAAAATTAAAACGTAACACAGCTAAACCTTGGAGAGGCGTGAGC
>CAXTDG010000145.1:0-9169 GCA_964242675.1 uncultured Chitinophagaceae bacterium | reverse complement strand
GGTGTACACTTAGCCGGGTAGTACCATCTTCATCTCCGGGAAGGTCACGGGTTTGGGCATAATTCTGAATAATTTTGTTGTCTATTTCTTCCGGTGGAAAAGGATCACCTACTGCTTCAAAACCCATACTTTCCAGAGTAAGTAATTTCTGCTCTGCCTGCCGGAAAAAATTTTTGAAATACTTTTTAGTGGGATAAGGCTTCAGGTGAAAATCGGTTAGCACCGCCTTCCAGCGCCGGTTGTAGGGGGCATACATGGTGTAGGGTTTGCCATCATCTTTCAGCACCTCATCCCGGTCGAGTATTACCTGGTCTTTGTAGCTATGCAGGCTGGCTTTGTGCTGTTCCAGCAGTTTGCTAATAGCGGCATCCCGGTCGGTGGCGTAGGGTTCGTAGTCTGTATTGGTAAATACTTTTTCAACGGTGTGTTTTTTTAATAACGCCTCGAAAGCGGCTTCCGGCGTGTTGTAGTACACTTCCATACTGCTTTTGTGTTTCACCAATTCTTTTTGCATTTCCGCTACATGGTTGTAAATAAATTCTACCCGGCGGTCTTTCTTATTATGTAATTCATCCAGTATTTTTTTATCGAAAATGAAAATAGGTACTACCGGATTTCCGCTCTTGAGAGCATGGTATAGGGCAGCATTATCATCGAGCCGAAGATCCCGGCGAAACCACATGATGTTGATAGGTTGAGGCATTTTTTGTGAAAGCTTAATTCGATTCTACTAAAACAAAAAGGAAGCCGCTTGAAAGGGTGTTTGTAATTGGTTTAAAATTTATCTGCAATAAAAAAGCAGGCTTCCTTTATGAAGCCTGCTTTTTATATGAAATGAATTTATTAAGGTCACTTCTTCTTCCGCATTAATCCCAGCATCAGCACCGGTAAAAACACCAGATTGGTAAAAGTGGCGATAAGTAGTGTAAAGGAAGTAAGCCAGCCCAATGCCTGCGTACCACCAAACTTACTAAAGCAGAATACTACAAACCCGGCTATCAGAACCAGCGAAGTGTAAATGATGCTAATGCCCGTATGATGAATGGTAGAAATCACTGTTTCCTTCACATCGCCGTTGTGGTTAGGTAGTTCCTGCTTATAGTTTACCAGAAAGCGAATCGTTACATCAATGGCAATACCCAGCGCCACGCTGAATACCAGTACAGTAGAAGGTTTTAGGGCTACCCCCGTCCAGCCCATAATACCCGCCGTTACTACCAGCGGTATCAGGTTGGGGATGAGGGAACAGAACAAAATTCGCAGATTGCGAAACAGCATCAGCATCACGGCAGCTATCAGCAAAAAGGCGTACAAAATGCTGTCTTTTAATCCCTGGATAATGAAGCGGCTGCCCTCGGCATACGTAATGCTGCCGCCGGTAAACTGTACATTATAGCTCGTATCAAAAATGGCTTTGGCCTTTTGCTGCAGACTATCTACCAGCTTCGGAAGTTCGATGGTGCCTACATCGGCCATATTTACGCTGATGCGGGTACGTTGTTTGGTACTATCAATAAACGTTTTCAGCAGGCGGCTGAAAGTATTTTCCTGCTTTACCGAATCGTTATTCCTGGTTTTTAAATACGGTTGTAAAAATGCCAGATCAAATTCGTTGGGAACTACGTACTGTGTGCTATCATTATCATAGTAGGCCTGCTTCGCAAATTTCAACCCTTCTACCAAATCCAGTGGCCGGGCAAAGGCTGGGTATTGACTAATGGCATCTGTAAATTCGTTGATTTTTTCAATCGTTGCTAGCCCACGGGTAATGCCGTTTTTCTTTTTGGTGTCAATTACAATTTCTAGCGGCAGCACGCCACCAAAGTTCTTCTCAAACCATTTCAGGTCGGTGTAAATTTTATCGCTTTTGGGTAAATCGTCCACCACATAACCTACCGTTTTTAGCCGAAGAATACCAAGGCCTGCAACAACCAGCATCAGCGCAGTAATGCCGTACACCAGCGCCTTCCGCTGCGTTACCCAAATTACAATTCCATTTAGTACTCTTTCTAAAAAGGGATTGTTCAGGTATTTCACCTGCTTAGGGCCCGGAGGCGGTAAAAAGGAAAGCACCGCCGGGATGAGGATAAAGGAAATGACAAACAGGCCCATGATATTGATACCCGCTACCACGCCAAACTCTTTTAGCAAAGCACTTTTGGTAAGAGCAAATACTCCAAAACCTACCGCAGCGGCTATGTTACAAAACAGCGTTACTACGCCCATTTTGCCCAGCATATTTACCAGCGCTTCGTGTTTATCTCCTTTTTCTAGCCAGCTACTATGGTACTTATTTAAGAAGTAAATGCAGTTCGGGATACCAATTACAATAATCAGTGGCGGGGCCAGAGCAGTTAGTAAAGTAATTTTATAGCCGCATAATTGTAGTGTACCAAAACTCCAGATCACCCCTAGTATTACCACCACCAAACTGAGGATAGTAGCACTACCCGATCTAAAAAAAAGGATGAGTGTAATAGTAGCCAGCAGCAGGGAGCCAAACAGAAAATAGCCCATTTCCTTTTTCACCCGGTCGGCCACTTCGGTACGGATGAGGGGCAAACCACTGGTGAAAGTGCTTTGGCCACTTTCCTTTTCGTACTTCGCTACTATTTTGTTCAGGTCAGTAATCAGGCGGCTCCGGTCTGGCGAAGCCATTATTTTGGTATTGAGCGAAACAGAAGCCAGGTAAGCAGCTGTCTTCGGATTGTACAGAAGTCGCTTGTAAAAAACCTGGTTTTCAAAAGTGCTCCTGGCACTGTCCAGCGCTATCTGGTCGGGCAGGCTTTCCGGGAAAATATTGGTTGCGGTTAGCTTTTCGGTGCTGTCGTTCTTTACCAGCATAATGGCCGAAGGCACCGCCAGTATTGCTTCTACGCCTTTTACTTTTTTAAAGTCGGCCAGCATTTGCCGGTACTCATCAAAATTTTTCTTCTTAAAAAAATCTGCCGATTGCACCCCTACTACTACTGAACTGGCATCGGCCCCAAATAGCTTGCGAAACTGTTGGTACTCCTGTAGCTTGGGATTGTCGGTAGGGATGGCGTTGCTGGACTCGTAACTAATTTTTACCTGGCTGGCCTCCCAGGCCATAAATATTGTTACCAGCAATAGCGCTATTAATAGCGCCACCCGGTTGCGAAGCACAAACCGGCCTAATTGATACCACATACAATTGTTATTTGAAAGTTGGCTGATAACTGTAAGCAGTTATTAGCCTGTAAACAGGAACTTCTTAGAAAATGGCCGCAAAGAAACTCAATAGCAGTTACATTCTGCCAATTGCATTAAAACCGTATTAATAAAAAAGCACCCTATTACAAGGTGCTTCTACAAATCGAAAATTTAAATTGTTTACAGCATAGCATCAGCCTGCCGTTCGTACATGCCATTTGGGCCATTTACAATCAGCGTACCCTGGCTGTATTTTTCGTTGTGCTGGCTTTCATCCAGGCCGGCCTCTTCTTCCAAAGCACTTACCCGCAGCGGTAGAATGAAGTTGATAAATTTAAAAATGAGGAACGACACCGTAAAGCTGTAGGCTACTACAATCAGTAATGCTTTCAACTGGGTAAGGAAGAAGGCTGCATTGCCATAAAACAAGCCATCGTTACCTGCGGCATTCACCGTTTTAGTAGCAAATACGCCTGTAAGCAACATACCCACCATACCGCCCAGGCCATGGCAGGGAAATACATCCAGCGTATCATCCAGCTTCGATTTTTGCTTAAAGTAAACGGCTATGTTAGAAATAAGCGCTGCTACAAACCCGATGAAAATACTTTGCGGAATAGCTACATAACCTGCCGCTGGGGTGATGGCCACCAGCCCTACAACTGCACCAATACAGAAGCCTAGTACGGAAGGTTTCTTACCCCGGATTACATCAAAAAACATCCAGGACAAACCTGCTGCACCAGCGGCCGTGTTGGTAGTAGCAAATGCCGAAACGGCCAACGTATTAGCCCCCAGTGATGAACCGGCATTGAAACCGAACCAACCAAACCAAAGCAAACCCGTACCAATCAGCACATACGGAATATTTGCGGGTGGTACTTCCTGGTGTTCCATGTGTACTTTGCGACGCTTCAACACCAATGCACCCGCTAGTGCCGCACAACCTGCAGAAATATGTACCACAGTTCCTCCTGCAAAATCCAGTGCCCCCATTTTTGCCAAAAAGCCCATAGGGTGCCAGCTCCAGTGGGCCAGCGGGGCATATACCAACAGGCTAAACAGGCAGATAAATAAAATGTAAGAAGTAAACCGGATTCGCTCAGCCACCGCACCTACCACCAAGCCTGGCGTAATGATGGCAAACATCAATTGGAATAATGAGTATAACAATAGTGGAATACTCATAGCCGTACCACCCTGCAACTGCGGTGCTCCGCTAAACACATTTTTGAAAAACAAGAAAGTGCTAGGGTTGCCAATAACCCCACCAATTGTATCGCCAAAGCATAAGCTAAAACCAACTACCACCCACAGCACACTTACTACTCCGGCAGCTACTACGCTTTTCATCATGGTGCTTAGTACGTTTTTGCGATGCACCATGCCACCATAGAAAAAAGCCAGGCCAGGGGTCATTAAAAAAACAAGCGCCGTAGAAATAAGCACCCATACTATATCGGCCGTATTGTATTCTACACCAGCCTTTATTTGATAAGAAGGAATGAAAAGAGCAGCTACAGCTACCCCGGCCAGCACCACAAAAGGAGCTATTCGTCTAAAGTTGACCATTGTCATACATCACAGTTGTTGGTTAATAAATAACTTTTGCCGGACAATATTACTGATAAACGGGCTTCTCAACCATTACCAGATATGGCTCAGTTTCATTTCAACCAATAAAACAATCTTGATGGGCTACATTCTAAAACATAGATAATTTTTTTATTCGTTTATGCCTTGCATGCTTAAATACTTATTCAGGAAATGCAGCAAAATGAACCTGTACCCATTCCAGGTGTTTTATTTACCTACATGACCCACAAAACAAAAGGCATCATTTTACGCACTATCAAGTATGGCGAAACCAGCTTGATAGTGACGGCTTACACAGAGCTATTTGGCTTGCAGACTTATTTGGTAAAAGGTGTACGAACACAAAGCAAGCGGGGTATGGGGAAAGCCAATTTATTTCAGCCGGGAGCAATTCTGGATATGGTGGTGTATCATAATGAACTAAAAAACCTGCAGTTCATTAAGGAGTTTAAATGGAGTTATTTGTACCAGAACATTTATAGCGATGTTATTAAGAACAGCGTGGCGGTGTACATGATAGAACTGGTAACCAAAAGCATCCGGGAGCCGGAAAGTAATGCTGAACTATTCTATTTTATTGAGCAAAACCTGCTGTTGCTAGACGAAGCCGAACCACGGGTAACGGCTAACCTGCCGCTGCATTTTGCCCTGCACCTGGCAGCCTGGCTAGGCTTTGGCATAGCCGAAAAGGAAAATGAAGATGCAGTAACGCTGGATTTGCAGGAAGGAAAATTTACGGCAGAAACGCCTGCCCATGGTGCCTACCTTGATGCCCGCCTGGCCGAAGCTACTGCTGAACTAGTGGTTGCACAAAATGCAGTAAGCACCTTTCGGGTAAAGCTGAACCAGCAGCAGCGGCGGCAACTGCTACAGGCATACGAGCAGTTTTACCTGTACCATATTGCGGAGTTTGGTTCGCTAAAAACGCTTCCTGTGCTGGAAGCGGTGCTTTAGAGAATCGTTTAAAGTTTAAGGTCTAAAGTTTAAAGTTCTGCGATGCTAAGACTGGTTTAGTTATCTACCTGCTTAGGAACTTTATTCGCCAGATCATTGACAGATAGATACGCTTTAAACTATCTTATCCTTGAAAGCCTTTGCCACCGCTTCGCTTTTGCTGTTTACATGTAGCTTTTCATAAATTTTGCGGATGTGGCTGCGAACGGTGTCGATGGCGATATACATTTCGGCAGCAATCATTTTATAGCTATAGCCATTTACTAATAGTTGCAGCACTTCTTTTTCCCGGTCGCTTAAGTTGTAATCTTCCCCTTTTTCGCTGTTCATAGAAGAAAACATTTTTAGCACTTGTGCTGCTACAGAGGCCGTCATGGGGGCACCACCGGATGCTGCTTCGGCAATGTATTCCAGCAGGCGAGCCGGTGGCGTTTTCTTTAAAATGTAGCCGTTAGCTCCACTCTTTATAGCCTGAAAAACATTCTTGTTATCATCGAAAACGGTAAGCATCAAAATTTTCACCTCATCGTTTACCTGGCGGACATGTTTCAATCCATCAATGCCATTTACACCAGGCATATCAATATCCATTAGCACCACATCCGGGTGAAATGCTTCCACCTCAGCTACCACATTATTACAGTTTTTATACGCCGCCAGCACATCAAACCCATCCGAACCATTTAGCAACATGGTTAGCCCTTCCCGCAGTTGCGGATTATCTTCGTATATCAGTATTTTAATCATTACAATTTTTATTTACCCAAAAGTAGCCTACGACTATTTGCTGGGCAACCGCATAATTGGGTGTAAATAAATAGACTAAAACCCCCGCCCACCGGTAGCTATACGATACACCCGTGGAGTCAATCGCCGCAGCAATGCACCTGCTGCTACGCATATACCCAACACCAACAGCGGAACAGTAACATAAGTAATAAGGCGGTAATGAGGCACCCCTTGCAAATATGTGTAAAAGAAAGTGGTGAGGTAAGGCAGTAACGGCACGTGAGCTACAAAAATGAAAAATGAAAAGGCAGCAACCCAGGTAAACCATTTTTTTTGCATGGCCCATACTACCAGTTTATCGCCGCTAAACCACACCGCCACTACGCCTGCAGCAGCCGATAAAACATATAGTGCTGAAAAGATCACTTCTCTGGCGGGCTCATTTCCTTCAAACTCAAAGGCCATGAAGGTTTTAATAATATTTAGCCCAATAAACAGCAGCCATGCCGGAAAGATGCCCAGCCACTCCGGCTTGCGATGAATGGGATAAGCCGTTTTGCATAGCCAGATGCCCAAAGCATAGAATAGCATTCCCTGGCCTTCTAGTGGAGAGAAATTGAAAAACGTAATCCAGCCCAATGATAAGATGGCAAAGGTGATAGCCGGAAACTTAAGAACGGCCCACTTAAAAACAGGGTACAACAAATTGTAAATAAACAGGCTGCGGATAAACCAAAGCTGGAAAGCTGGCGTCCACCTAGCCCAGCGGTAGAGTACGCCACCCCAGCCAATTTCGGAGTAAGGCCGGTAGTCACCCTGCTGGTCAATTTTTGAAGCCTGCACTATTTGCGCCGTTGTCGGAAATTGCTGTAGCAAATAAGTAAATAAAATAGCGGCCGCACTCCAGATGAAATAAGGAACAACAAGGGTAAAAAAGCGCCGCTTAATGCGTTGTGGATAAGGCTTATTATCCTGCAGGGCAAAGATGTAACCGGTGATGAGGAACAGCATGGGCAGCCGAAAACGAAGCAGCCCATTGGCCAGAAAATACTCCGTAAATGTGGTAAAAGTCATAGGCTCTTTTACCAGCGAAAACGGCTGCAGGTAAGTCACTTTTAAATTGTAGCCATGCACAAATAGCAACAAGGCAATACATACAAAGGAGTAAAACCGAAACTTTTGACTAATGAGCCGGTTCATGTTGCTAAGGAAGAGATGGGTTATGAGAGATAAGGTATGAGAGATGAGTTATAAAAAATGAATTACAGATAATGATACTTCTTATTGTACCGACATCTCATAAAGTATTTCTCATCTCTCATAATTCATCTCTTATCTCTTCTTCCAATCGTTCGCCGAAAGTAATCAAACAAAGCTGTTCACATTTACCGCTTATCACGAAATAGGAATGCTCATCAGCACTTCTGTACCCTGGCCCGGCGCTGATTTGATGCTGACACTGCCATTCATAGCTTCTGCCCGTTTTGCCATATTGCTCAGGCCATTGCCATCGGCCCGGCCGGTTACAAATCCAACACCGTTGTCTTTCACTTTCATTATCAGCCGCCGGTTTTTGCACCCCACTGAAATTGTTACCTTATCGGCCTTTGAGTACTTAGCCGCATTATTTACCGACTCTTTAAATACCAAAAAGAAATCCCGCCGGGCTGCCATGTTCAGCTTTATATCGCATACGCCATCTTCTACATCAAACTGTAGTAGTATGTCTTTTGCTTCCAGCACGTTGGTAGCAAATTCCCGCATACGGGCTGTTATTTTTTGCAGGCTATCGTTGCTAGGTTTTATACTCCATACAATGTCGTCCATCGCTTCCATCATACGCTGGCTATTGTCGCTTATCTTGGTTAAATACTCTGATGTTTTTACGGTGTCCACGCTCATCTTGGTTTTGGCCATGGCACTTAAAATATTGATGGTGCTAAGCGTACTACCCATATCGTCATGCAGATCCCTGGCTACCCGGTTGCGTAGTTTTTCCATAGCTAATAGTTTACTAATACGAGCATTGTGAATGGTGTACACAATACTTGCTATTACTAGTACACACAAGCAAATAAACCAGCCAGTAGCCCAGAACGGTGGCCGGATGTAAATGTGCATTTCAGTGATGTTAGGGGAGCGCTGCCCATCTATTGTTTCACCATAAATTTTGAATGTATAATGGCCAGGCGGCAGTAAAGAATAATTACGGGAAAAGGTATTGTCTGCTATGTTCCAGTCTTTGTCAATCCCTTCCATTTTATAGTGGTAGGTCAGGCGATCTTTTTGAGAATAGCTGAGGGAAGAGAAGAAAATGCTGAATGAATTTTGATTTTGAGCCAGCCTAATTTCCGGGTTCTGTAACAGGGAATCTACCGGCAGGAAAGTATTAAAAAGTTTGAAATCCGTAATGGCAATATTGGGCGGCACTTGTGTAGTAGTAAATGCTGTAGGCTGGAACAGTAGCAACGAAGCATTTCCGCCAAAAGCAACATTTCCATTCGATAGTAGCAAACCAGCATCAGTAGTAGTAGTGGCTACTGCTACGCCATCTTTACGTCCATAGGTAATAATGCGATTGTTAGCCGGGTTATAGCGGCACAGTCCGTTCTGGGTAATGATCCACAGAAAACCATTCTTGTCTACCTGCAACCGGCGGGCATTATTAGCGGGCAAACCATCTTCATATCGTAGCAGCCGTATTTGCCCGGTGCGC
>CAXTDG010000144.1:0-9184 GCA_964242675.1 uncultured Chitinophagaceae bacterium | reverse complement strand
GCATAGAAATGGTTTCAGCAATTACAAAATGAACGCACTAAATAATCGGAAATTATACAAATTTGGACAAGATTGTTACTTTACTACTTAAACAAACGACCAATTAGCATCCTTTACGAAATGGGTGTGATTTATCCTTTTATAAACCTTCCTTTAAAATAATTTAAATGAAAAATGCATTACTTCTTCTATACTTAATTACTATTAGCACTCAACTTTTGCAGGCTCAAAAAGCTGATTCTGCCGCAGCAGCCTCACAACAAAAAATGTATGACTATTACTGGCAGAAGCACAATAAAAATGCTACCACCGGATGGGTTTTATTAGGCGTTGGACTGACTTCCTTTGCAGTTGGCTTGTCGCTAATTAATTCAGCTTCAGGTATTGACGACATAACTGTTAGTTCAGTAGTGCTGGCTGGTAGCGGCATAGTAGAAATGTTAGTCAGCATTCCTTTTTTCATTTCAGCAGGAAATAATAAACGCAAGTCAAGACTAGCTCTAAAAAAAGAAACGGTAAGTTTTGGAAATAAGTATTTGCCAAACTCCGGTTACACGGCTTTTTCTATAAGCCTTCCACTATGAAACACCTTTTATAACCATAAAATTTTCAATAATAAAATAATGACGATGAACACAAACGAAGAATCAAAACAGAATAATTACGATAAATGGTATAAAGATTCAGCGAACTGAAAACTAGGGTTTATGTATGCCAACCCTAAAGACAAACGAATACTTGTACCAAAAAAACTGGGAATAGGCTGGACTTTCAATTTTGGAAATCCTGTAGCTGTATTACTCGTAACTATACTAATTGTAATTCCGATTGTAGTTTTTGTAGTTGGTAGTATTTATAAATAAGGTTAGGCATCAATTCATTCGAGTGAGTTTAGATGAGAGCAGTGTAGGTGCATTGCATAGATACTGCCTGGCTCATCAGTTGGGTTAATCAAAAGACGCCAACATAGTAAAGGCATGCTGAACAACACTGCTATTCAGGTTCACCAGGAAGTAAGATCTAATTCAAAAAAAGCTTGCATAATGCAAAAAGGATGCTCGTTTTACGAGCATCCTTTTTCGTTGATTAACGGGCTAAATAATTATTTAGCTACCACAAATTTTCTAAATTCTGATACACCAGATTCATTGTTGATTTTCAACACATAAACACCGGCTGGCAGAGAAGAAACGTCCAGCGTCAATGTAGTTGAAACGTTATCAACCTGAACTGTTTCCTGTTGCAATTGCTTGCCTTGCAGATCGAGTATAGCAATTTGCTGAGCACCTTTCAAATTGCCCAGTTTCACATACAACGTAGTGGTAGCAGGTGTTGGGTACAGCGCTATAAAAGCTTTCTGACTGCGTACGGTTACTACATTGCTATATTTCTCTTTACCATCAATGTCTACCAGTTTCACCCGGAAATAAGTAGCAGACAATTGTTGATCTGTAGTGTATAGGCTATACTCTTTTTTAGCGTTGCTGCTACCTGCTGCAGCTACTTTGCCAATCTGGCTAAAGTTTACACCATCGTTGCTTTGGTCAACAGCAAAATAGTTAGTGTTTTGTTCTGTAAGTGTTGACCAGCTAACCAGTATTTTATTATTGCTGCGTACTGCTTTCAATTCCAGACCATCAGCAGGTAAAATAGTGGCAACAATTACATAGTCAGTTATTGTTTTGCAAGTAGGCTTAGCCGCTTTATCACAAAGGGTGTAATCAACCGGATAAGTTCCCGGCGCTTTACCCGGCGCTACATCTACTGCACCTGTAAGCGGATCAAGCGTAATACCAGCAGGCCATATACCTGATTGAGAGATAGTTGCATTTCCACTAGGCCCAAGCGTTGGGGTAGCACCATTCAGTTTATCATTAGCAACCACATTTGTAATGGCTCTACCACCAAGTGAACTTACCGTACCGCTTTCGGTAGTTAGTGTAATGCAAGAGATAGTTAGAACAACCACTGCTCTTGAAGGCAGGCTGTAGCAACCCTTAATTGGGTCGTAGTAATATGCGTAGTAAGTGCCGGAGGCTGCAGCAGTTGGCGTGGCATAAGGCGTACCTGTTGGTGGCGTAGTGTTAGTGGTATACCATACTAGCTGGGCACCAGCCGGAGTGGTGGACGTAACTGCACTATTAAGATTGGCAGTAAGTAGTGGGCAAACATTTGCCAGCGGCAGATTAATTGTACCCAGTATAGAAGAAATTACCGGAGCTGTAGTACCAGCAGCAGAACCACCTTTTATAATGGCACGGTACACCCTGGTAGTTCCAACATTTACACCAACCAGGTTGCCAACTGTGAAGCGAACTTCATCAAAAGGTTTGGTTGTATTGAAACCAACAATCTGGCGGGAAGAACTCAGCAAAGAAAGTGTAATCAAACGACCACTTTCTGATTCCTGAAAAACACCATCAAGGTAAGTAGATACATTGCCTGCAGTTAGCAAATTAGCGCCGATCAGAATATTATTTTCGATATCGAAACCAGCAAAAGTGCCGGCTGGATAAGTAGAAATTGGATCCTGAACGGAGATAGAACCGTTTGACAAAACATCGGCAGTTAACACGATGCTTGCGTAATTGGTAAGATCAGCATCAACTACATTAGGTGTATTGTTTACAGCGCAAAAAGCACATGCTACACCCGATACACCAGTCAGTGTATTGTTCAGTACAGCTGGGTAAGTTGGGTTGATAAGCGATGTAATAGTAGAGCAATCAGGCGTAGGGCCAGCACATAGTTTTTCAATCACCAGGTTGTACACCTGCGTAGTGCCCAGGTTCAGCGTAGCACCCTGGCTGATTGTTAAACGAACTTCATCGAAAGGCTGAGAAGCTACAAAACCAACACGTTGTGTACCAGCGCCATTCAGTAAAGAAGAGGTGACAGATACTAATTGGGTACTCCCTGTTTTAGATTCAACAGGTACACCATTCAGGTAAGTGCTTACTGTAATTCCACTGAATAAGTTAGCACCAATCAGGTTTACATTTTTAATATCAAAAGCTGCGTAGGTGTTAGCAGGGTAAGTATCGTAACCATTAATTACAGCTACAGAACCACTAACAATTGCACCCGCAACTAAGGTGATATTACCGTAAGTAGTATTGTCGTTGTCAATGATATTTCCGGTGTTAGAAACAATACAGGATGCACAGACTGCACCGTTTATTCCACTAAGCGAACCATCAATATTTACTGGAAAAACAGGCTCGTAAACAGCAGTTGGCGTATTACAAACCAAATCAGGACCAGCACAATACTTTTTAATAACCGCATTGTATACCTGAGTTGTTCCAAGATTTACACCTGTCTGGTTTATGGTGTACCGGATTTCATCAAAGGGTAGTGATGTAACAAAACCAATTGTTTGTCTTGATGAACCAATCAATAGAGGAACACTCAAAAATAACTGGCCATTAGTTTTAGTTTCCTTAGGCGCACCATTTAAGTAAGTTTGAATAGTAGTACTAGCTAGCAGGTTAACACCAGCTAATGTGGCATTCGATACTTCGAAGCCAGCAAAGTAACCAGCAGGATGATCTGTAATGCCATCTTTAACGGATATACTACCGCTTGCAGCAATACCCACTGTAAGATTGATCGTTGCATAGTTGTTTAAATCTGCATCAACCACATTGTTTTCTGAACTAACAGAACCAAAAGAAATACCACCTACGCCTGTATGTGAATCCACAATAACTGCAGGGTAAGTGGGGGCAGTAAGTGCAGTAGGAACATTACAGGTTGGCACCGGGCCAGCACAAGGTTTCAACACTTCGGCGTAGTACACTTTTGCAGTACCCGTTAATCCAAGTGCAGAAAAAGTAATCCTGATCCGGTCGAAAGTTTTAGTAGTTGTAAAACCAATTCTTTCTTTTCCGCTTAAAATAGAAAGGGCTAATAAGCTTGAACCAGATTCCTCTTCTTGTTTTGTATTACCTAAATAAGTAGCTACTTTAATACCACTTAAAATATTGATTGAATTATCGTCAATAACAAAACCTGCATAAGCACCAGCAGGATAAACATTTGTACCGGTTGCGTTATTGTCTTTTACTTCTATCCAACCTGTACCGTATACAATGTAGCCCCAGCTTGCATAATCGGTAAGATCACTATTCGTAAGCTTACTGGTATTGCTAAAATTATCATTATCTGTAGTAAGGTTTGCAAACTGAGAAGATATAAGGGGCGTATAATCGTTGCAGGTAAGTGCACTTGCCTGAGAGAAGGCACGATTTGCCGAAAACGCCAATAGCGATGCCATAATAATCAGGCATCTCCTCATTAGCAAGAGGGATTTTTTGGTAAAAGTTGTGGTCATATTTTGGGGATTTATTAAAAACAATTCATAGCGACTTAGCCCCGGAAAAGCATAACTCTTCCAGCTCACTTTTAGATAAGTAAATTTTTGTATTCGTTTATTTCAGGTAAAAAACCACACAGGCCATGAAACATGACTTTCCAAACGCTTCAAGAAAATTGGATGAAATAGAATGCAGTGCAAATCCCTGTACTATTAAACAGGTCTGGCTCTTATAGAATATTGGAGCAAATATGTAATCTCATTTTACAGAGCACTTAACCACCTAACGTGTTATCAGGTATCACAAAAAGGTTTAAAAAGCATCAGAATATAAAGTAGATCCTAATGTTGTAAAATTTTTTGCTGCACAACAAAAGTAGGTGTCTTAACATCAAACTGCCAATTAGATTTTCCTTAGAGGTTAATTAAATTTTAATTGGCTAGCCAGAATGTGTATGCATATTATGCTTTCATTAAAAATTAAGGCTTAAAGGGTGTAAAAATTTCAGTTTGGAAACACCTTCCCGGCAACGAAACTTTTGTTGCCAATATGTGGTTGCCACAGTTGGCAACAGATATAGTAAAAGAAGAAAACTATTTCCAACTTTTCGTTTACAGCACATTGCTAACTATTCCGAAATAGCAGTATCTATTTTAAAGATGAAATAAATGCCCTCAAAATTTTACCGAATACTAATTGAGTTAAGCAGTTTAAATGTTGAATCCTGCCACTTATCAATTGCTGCCTTTGTGTTGAATCGGCTTTTTACTTTCAACGGAATAAACCTCAATTTAAAAACCATGATTACCAATTTTCAAAAGCGTAAACTAATTACTTTATTCAACCAACATGATGTAGATGGCGATGGACAGTTAGAGAAATCGGATTTCACTGGGAAAACAGATATTCTGGCGTCCGTGCAGGGATTCGAAAGCGGCAGTAAAGAATACCAGGCGCTGTGCGATGGATTCACTAGATTTTGGGAAGGGCTGCAAACCGCCGACACCACCGGCGATGGCGTAATTGGCTACGAAGAATGGTGGGCCTGGTGGGATAAGATATTGTCTGAAAACAAGTACGATGAATTGCTGAAACCCATTGGCGCAATGGTCTTCTCCATGTGCAGCCCCGGCGAAGATGGCTATTTATCAAAAGCCAATTTTTTACGCTACTATGCCAAACAAAGCGGTAGCGATACAGATGGCGAAGAAGTGTACAGTCATCTTACTTCCGGCGGTACAGCTCTTATAAATCAGGAAAAAATGGATGAATTGCTGTATGATTATATAAACAGTAACGATCCCGCTGCTGCGGGGAACTGGATGTTTGGGAAGTATTAGAATAAGGTTTTTTATTTTGAATAATAAAGTCAACTTGAATTAAAAAGGCTTAATATTTCTTTGATAACAATCGAAAAGTTTTTGTACACCTTTAAACTTGTACTCCTCAATGTATTTATAAATTACTTTTCTGGTATCTTCCTCGACGTCTTTCTCTAAGGTATCTAGCCAATAGTTCAAATAGGGTTTCAAATCACCGGAAGAAATAAGACCCGCTTCTATAAACTGGTAAAACCTTTCTAAGTAAAAGAAGAATTGGTCAAAAGTATCCCTAATTGCCACCTCCTCAAGCGTAAACCTATCTTTCCCTGAGATAGAGGGTCTTAATGTATGTATTTGTAACGCCAATTTTAAAGATTCTCTTGTAACCTTCACGTAGCGATCATCATACTTTTCTTTATTAGGAAACAACTCGATGTATCGTTTTCCCCAATCTAACATATATAAAGCATTTCTAACCATAAAGTCAGATGTAAAGTTGCTTATCTCCTTTGCAACAAATTCCTGTCTTTTCCATATTTGTTCCTTTTTATATCGAACAAGACCTTCAAAAAACAAATAGAATGCTCCAAGGCCTCCAATGATTTTAAGAAAAAATTCAAGTGTATCTAAGAATTGACTGTTATTAGGATCAAGAGAAAACATAATTAGTAAATAATAAAGCTAATCTATAACCCGTATGAATTAAATACAAAAAAAATCCCCTGCCCGTTTTACCGGACAAGGGATATACCTACTAACCCTCAAACCTCTATCGATAGACTGCTTACGCAGGAATATGTTCTTCTACACCGTTGCGAAACACTACGTTATTATCAAAAACATCTACCAGTACGGTTTGGTTTTTATCAATCGTTCCGGCAAGGATTTTTTTACTTAATTTATTCACAATCTCCTTTTGTATCAGGCGTTTCAGCGGCCTTGCACCAAACTGTGGATCGAAGCCATTGTCAGCCAAAAAGTCGAGTGCATAATCGGAGAACTGCAGGTGAATGCCGTTCTTTTCCAGCAGGTCTTTTAAATGGTTCAGCTGGATTTTGATGATGCCTTTTATTTCCTTTTTCAGCAGTGGCTGGAACATGATGATTTCATCTACCCGGTTCAAAAACTCAGGGCGAATAGTTTGGCGCAGCAGAGTTGTTACCTCCGCTTTGGTAGCCTCTACCACTTCATCCCGGTTTCGGTCGTTCACATCTTCAAAGTTGGCCTGGATGATATGGCTACCAATGTTGCTGGTCATAATGATGATGGTGTTTTTGAAATTCACCACCCGGCCTTTGTTATCGGTCAGGCGACCATCATCCAATACCTGCAACATGATGTTCCAAACATCGGGGTGTGCTTTTTCAATTTCATCGAGCAGCACCACGCTGTAAGGCTTGCGGCGTACGGCTTCGGTCAGTTGGCCACCTTCATCGTAACCCACATATCCCGGAGGCGCTCCAACCAAGCGACTTACCGCATGTTTCTCCTGGTATTCGCTCATGTCAATGCGGGTAATCATGTTTTCATCATCGAACAGGTAATCGGCCAAAGCCTTTGCCAGTTCAGTTTTACCCACACCAGTTGTACCTAAGAAAATGAAAGAACCAATTGGTTTTTTGGGGTCTTGCAAACCAGCCCGGCTACGTCGGATAGCATCCGCTACAGCTTCAATCGCTTCTTCCTGTCCAATTACTCTTTCATGCAGTTCGTCTTCCAGGTTCAGCAGTTTTTCCCGTTCGCTTTGCAGCATTTTGCTTACTGGTATACCGGTAGATTTGGCTACCGCTTCGGCAATATCTTCCGCATCTACTTCTTCCTTTAGCAGGCGGCGTTCGCTCAGTTCATCTAGGTCGCTGCTTTGGTCGGCAATAATCTTTTCCTGTTCCTTAATCTTGCCGTAGCGTATCTCGGCAACCTTACCAAAATCGCCTTCTCTTTCAGCCCGTTCCGCTTCGCTTTTCAGCGTTTCAATAGCCGCTTTGGCATTCTGAATCTGGTCAACAATTTCTTTCTCCTGTTGCCATTTGGCTTTCAGCGTATCTCGTTCAACTTGCAAAAGCGAAATGTCTTTTCCAAGCTGTTTTAATTTGTCTTCGTCGTTCTCCCGTTTAATCGCTTCCCGTTCAATTTCCAACTGACGAATCTGGCGTTCCAGCTTGTCCAGTTCTTCGGGCATGCTGTTCATTTCCAAACGCAGTTTGGCAGCGCTTTCGTCAATTAGGTCAATGGCTTTGTCCGGTAAAAAACGGTCGGTGATGTAGCGGTTCGAAAGTTCTACCGCAGCAATAATGGCTTCATCTTTAATCCGCACATGATGGTGTGTTTCGTAGCGGTCTTTTATACCACGAAGAATGGAAACCGCATCTTCCACACTTGGTTCATCTACCAGCACTTTCTGGAAACGACGTTCTAAAGCTTTGTCTTTCTCAAAGAATTTTTGATACTCGTTCAGTGTGGTAGCACCAATTGCACGGAGTTCGCCACGGGCAAGAGCTGGTTTCAAAATGTTGGCTGCATCCATAGCGCCTTCGCCACCGCCAGCACCTACAAGAGTGTGTATTTCATCAATGAACAAAACGATTTGCCCATCGCTTTCGCTTACTTCTTTTACTACCGCTTTCAGGCGTTCTTCAAACTCGCCTTTGTACTTGGCACCTGCAATCAGCAGGCCCATATCCAAAGCATAAATGATTTTGTCTTTCAGGTTTTCAGGCACATCACCATTTACAATGCGGATGCCCAGACCTTCTGCAATAGCCGTTTTACCTACGCCAGGCTCACCTACTAAAATGGGGTTATTCTTATTACGACGACTTAGAATATGCAGTGTGCGACGGATTTCTTCATCCCGACCAATTACCGGATCAAGTTTGCCGTTTTGGGCCAGCTCATTCAGATTTTTAGCATACTTATTTAGCGCCTTTGTTTGTGTGTTGCTTGTTTGAGAATTAACCGTTGAGCCTTTACGCAAATCCTTAATGGCAGCGGTCAAATTTTTTTCATTTAAGCCAGCATCTTTCAACAGTTTAGCGCTATTGTCGTTGCCACTCAAAATACCCAGCAGCATGTGCTCAACACTTACGAATTCATCGCCAAAAGTTTTCAAAAAACTGCCAGCTTTTAGCATAGCGTTATTCGCATCCCGACCCAAAGTTTGGGCAGGCTCGCCGCCTTGCACTTTAGGTAGTTTGGCAATGCTTTCTTCCAGCTTGGTTTCAACAAAATTTACGTTGACGTTATTCTTCTTCAGTAGGTACTCCACCGGCGAATCTTCATCCTGCAGCAAGGCGCTCAGCAGGTGCTCCGTCTCAATGGCGGGGTTGCTGTTATTAAACGCATTTTGCTGGGCCTTGGCCACCGCTTCCTGCGCTTTAATGGTGAAATTATTCAGGTTCATATATTTAGGTTGTTGTAGTTTAATTTATAAATCAACTTGGTTCGGGATAGGCACACAGGAAGTGCCGTTTCAATAAAGTGAGTAAGTAAAAGTTATGGAAAGCCGCTGGTTGCTGCGGTACCTTTTCCTGTGTGGCTGTGTGC
>CAXTDG010000143.1:0-9334 GCA_964242675.1 uncultured Chitinophagaceae bacterium | reverse complement strand
TTCTTGAAACTAAACCAGCATTTAAAATAGAAGAAGTTACACCACTAGGTGCTGCTACTGAAGCAGCAAAAATGCCATCTCTACGTTTATCAATATAATAAGTAGCTGATATTCCTATCCGGTCTTTCCCAAAACGGATATCAGTTCCAAACTCTGTAGCAACGTTAATAGAGGGTTTTATATTAGGATCTACAATTACATCCGGGAAGCCAATGAAATAGTTGCCATTGTAAGATACGTTTCCTGTGCCATAAGTAGGCAGTAAAGCGTACTCAGGTAACCGAGTATCTGGTACTGAACCAACTGAGGCCCGGCTAAAGCGTACTTTAGCAAAAGATACACTTGGCATTACTTTCTTTACATAATCACTTACTACAACCGATAAACCATAAGATGGATAGGTAAATCCGTTAGATGCCAGTGGAAGCCGGGAATTGTATTCTCTACGAACAGAAAAATCTGCGTAGATCATGTCTTTCCATCCAAAAGTACCACGAGTAAAAAAGCCTAAAGTAGCACGGCGTGATAAGAAAGTTCCGCCACGTGCAGCTTGTCCAACACTGTTTTCAAGTGTGTAAACATTAGCGGTAGTGAGGCCTCCTACTGTTGAACGGCTGGAGTCGTTGTATTTACGGAAAATATTCTGTGTACCTGCCAACAGATCTATTGAGAAATCTTTAATGTTGGTTTGATAGGTAATATTTGCTTCAGCAGTATGTTCTGTAAATCGGGAATAGCTGTCAGCATAAGCATCTAATACTCCTGACTGATAAGCTCCGTTTTTAAGAGAGGTAGGAATTTTTGTTTCCCCATCTACCGGACGATAATTTAACCGGTAAGTAGCTGAAACGGCCAATCCTTTCAGTATTTTATAACTAAGGCTCACATCGCCTAGTAAGCGTTGGCGAACTGATTTATTGTAGTACTGACTTAAATAAGTGTAAGGATTGTACCAATAATTTCCTTTGTAAAAGTTAGCAGAAGGAGCTGCTGTATTGCTAGGATTCAAGTGGTTCCAGCTTATGTAAGTATTAGCTGTACCAGCAGTTGCACCAGCTAGTTCTTTCAAAATTCCCATATCAAGATCCCGATGGAACCATTGGTTGAAGGATCCGGAAGTGAAGTTGGAGTAGCCATCATTAAAATCACCTCTTACATCTTCCCTTGTGTAGTTTGCATTCAGATTAAGCGTAAGGTTTTTGATTACTTCATAGTTGAAATTTCCTGAGAAATAGTTCTTATCTGATTTTGAGTTGGGCAATATTCCATTTCTATGCAGGTTAGTATAACTAAATCGTACAGCACCTTTGTCCAGCCCCTTACTAATAGAAATATTGTTATTAATACTCAGCGCTTTATCGTAAAACTGACGGATATTGTTAGGTTGTGCTACAGCTTTGGCAGTAGTATTGGAATACTTATTTCCGCTGTACCAGCTATACCAAGGTATATATTCGCTTCCGTCCATTTTAGGGCCCCAGCTTGCATCATCACTATAATCTGGATATTTTTTGCCATCTAAAGCTGCCCAGGCAGCTGGATGAATGGCAGCATTGTAGCGAAAAGTAAGATAGGAAGAAGAACCACCACCCATGTATTGGTTTTGGTATTCAGGCAACTTATTTACTTCGTCTAAAGTAGTGGTATGGTTAAATTCAGCCTGCCAGGGGGTAGCTCTTTGTGGTTTGCGGCTGGTGATCATTATTACACCGCCTTCAGCCAGTGAGCCATACAGGTTGGTAGCAGCATTTCCTTTCAATACGCTAATGCTTGCAACATTATCCATATTGATATCAGCAGGGTTAGTAACAATGGTACCATCTACTACATATATGGCATTAGAAGCGTTCAAGCTACCTACACCTCTAAGGCGTACAGCACCAGTAGAACCTAATTTACTTCCGGCTTGCCCAGATACCTGCAAACCTGAAACTTTACCAGCCAAACCGCTTGTAAAGTCCATGTCACGTGTTTGGGTAAGGCGCTCTACAGAAACGTTTTGCGTTGCATACGTAATAGCTTTTACAGATTTTTTGATACCTAAGGCAGTTACTACTACACTTGTCAATTCAGAAGTCGATTTTGCCAATGAAACGCTATATGTAGCATTACCAGCATTAACTGTTACTTCCTTATCTACCCAACCGGCAGAACTTATCAATAGTACAGTGCCATCTTTTACCTGAATACTAAATTTTCCATTAGCGTCAGCAGATACGCCCCCTTTACCATTCTTCACTTTCACAGAAGCAAAAGCTACGGGATTTCCACTTTCGTCTGTTACTGTACCTGTTACTGCCTTGGTTTGGGCAATGGCCAGCGTAACACTTAGCATAAGCATCAATAGCAGAGATGCAGCTCTTCTCATACGCATTAGTTTGATTTTTTACCCCGTAAATGTACGGCATCTAACGAAATGTTAACGCAAACTGATTCCAACAGCGAAAATTTCTTTCCTATGTTCTTAATAGTAGCCCTTTCCCTGAAGCTTTTACAGAGATGCTTTTTTCTTTGTATAGATGGTTTTTGATGCCTTTCATGCTATTTAAAACCGATAGGCTACCTGTACTTTTATATCTGTGCGGTGGTTGCTTTCTATCTCGTCATAGCCTGAACCTATTGAAGTAGCATCGGGGTAATACGTTTGTGCCAACCGTATCCAGGTGGTTATTTTCTTGCTGATGTCGTAAGCAACATTTACATACCAGCGATAGCCTTTGCCAAAAGAAGGAGGAATGGAGAAACTGTACAGCACATCATTTTCAAAAGCATATAGCCGACTATCGTAGCTATCGCTTTCAAAATATTGTAGCCGAACGTTGGCTGAAACAGGTTTTGATATTGGCTTGTAAAATAATTCACCAAACGTAAGAAAGCCCGTTTCGGGATTAGCAGATTGCCGGTCGAACCATAATAGCTCAACCCTGGCTTTGAAAGTAAATTCCGGCGAAAGCTGTGTAATAAGATTGGTACGCCAGTCTTGCCGGGGGCGATTATTAGTAATATGCAACGGCAAAGCCGTGTTGGATAGGTTGATGGCTTTATCCTGATATGTGTAGCGGGTATAAATTTCTGTTTGCTTATCGGGTCGCCAGGTTAGTTGCACCAAGTATTCCGATCCGTTGGATGGCCGGTCAACCCGGTAACGCAGCCATGGAAAAGTAAACACATCGGCATAAGCGGTAAGCGTAAAACCATAGCCAGGCCTTACAGCCAGCCCGGCATACAAGCCATTTTCGTTTACAGGTGTAGTGCTTTCGGTAAAAGCATTTGTATAAAAACTATTGTAGCTACTGCTAATATACCGGTAAATCAAAGATGCATCTACCCTTGTATCCAGGCTGGCTAGCAAGCCATTTATTGTTGCTATATCTCCCTGCTTATCGATAGCAGCTTCGCCAAACAGGTGCATGTTTTTGTAAGTATAGCTGTAATCAATGCTGGCATTGGTATAGCTTTTACCGGCAGCGGCATATAAGTTATAAGGTGCATTCTGTTTTTGCAATGCTGCCGATAGCTGATGATGAATAGCATTAATACCAATTTGAAAATTACTCTTGCGATAGGAAACAGCACCTCCATACGAAAACTGGTTGATAGTGTTTTTATCTAACAGTTCGGATAGCGTACGATGGTAGCCGCTGCTTTGCAACGAGGATACAGTTGGGTCAACTGCCAAGGAATCAATTACAGCATTGGCCGACACTTTTTTGTAAGAAACAAAACCAGTAGCCTGCCATCGCTTCTTTTGCACCGTAATACCTGCACCCCGGTAAAAATTAAACTCACCAGGCGAACTGTAGGGCCGCAATATTTCTGCCTGCCGCTTAATAGACATTACATCTGCACTTTTGCGAAAAGCAAGCGCCTGCCAGTTCATTAACCCCTGCCCCATATTCACCGTAAAATCGCCGAGTGCCAAGTATTTTATGATTCCCAGATTACGAGCAAAAAGATGCACTGAGTAAAAATCAAACCCTGTTTTTTGTTTGCCAGAAAACCATTGTTCGCCAGCATCTTTATCGGCAGTAATGCCGTACTGCAGTATGTTTTTATACTGGTACTTATACCGAAACAGAATCCGCTGTGGGTTGCCCAGGTACTTAGAGCCGGTCGAATCTTTGGCAATAAACCCATCCTGCTTTTCCAGGTAACGGCCCACACGAGCCAGTAGTAACTGGTCCCCACCTTTTAAACGCTGTAACAAGTTTTCGCGGAGCGAAATGGCTGCTCCTTCGTACACATAAGGCTGTATTCGCCTTATGGTCTCTACATCCCAGCCGGGTACCGATTGTAGTTCGTAAATGCTGATAAGTTTTCCCAGTAGCTGCCTGTAACTAATGAATTGCTCTATCTGCAGCGGCGTTAAAAACAGGAATGCTTTCAGGTCGCTTTCAGCGGCAGAATTCAGGTTAAGAGGATGGTTGCGAAAGGTTTGATATTGCTGCACATAACTATCATCCTCCGTTTCCATGTCGTCTGCTTCCGTTATGTTTTCCAGTTGCTGTTCGGTAGTGCTATTAACAACAGGCGGGCCTTCCTGCTGGGCCATGGCAGTTATGATAAGCAAACTTATAATCAGTGTAAGGCAGCTTCGTTTCATAAATTGATCGTGTGCAGTTTCTTATGGTTTCTCCTTTTCTTCTTCCAGCTTTTTTTTATCTAAATTAAACAGCAGCAAAATGCCCGGCGAAATACCTAAGGGCGACTGATAACTGGCAGCAATATCAGCCCGAAATGAATCGAACACGAAACCCACTGCGGCGAAATAGGATGCCGTAGCGGTGCTTACGCCAGCTCTTGCAAAAAACTGTTTTTGAAACTGGTATTGCAGGCCTGCATTTACAGTAGCAGGCAGGTTTTCTTCCTTCACGGCTTCGGCACTTACAAAAAGTCTGTCGGAAGCTTCATACCCTAATCCAAGTGTGTACTGCGATGGGATTTTTTCTTCGGCTTTGCTCCACTTGCTACCCACCGGGTTATAAATGTGAATACCTGCATGAACCTTATCGGTAAGATGAAAGATAGCACCTGCGGAAGCGTTGATGCTGGAAGCACTGCCATAGCCAGCGCCCTGGTGCAGGTTGTAGTAATTAAACTGTACACCAACATCCGCCTTTTTACTTACCTGTATTCCATACGCCAGTGATAGCCCACTTTGGGAAAAAAGGCCGAAACCGAAATAATTTCCATGTACTGCAAAAGCACCCCTTTTTGTAACAACTGCACCAGAAAAGGAAAGTAAATTCAAATTGTTTAGAGCAAAACGCCGTTCAGCATACAAGGCAACAGAAGACTGATTCAGGTTGGCCAGTGAAGCGGCATTGCTACGGGTGGCATACACATCTGCCCAATGTTTGGAATAAGCACCCGTGGGCAAATAGCGACCAGCAATTGGATTCGTAACGGGTTGTGCAACTGTATAGCACTGTATGGCAACCAGCAGCAGCAGGAAGAGGGTTTTCAGAACAGTTAGTTTGATGGCTAAAATAAAGGATTCCTATATAACCTATGTAATCTTCCTTATCTATGTAAAAAAATTTTGTATCGCTATGCCCCAACCCATTCCTGAACAGTTTGCTCCTTTTCACCAACCTTATATCCGGCAGGTACAGGCTTATTATTCTCCTGCTGAAGCTTTACAGGTAAGCAAAAAAGCAGTGGCAGATTACTTATTGAACCTAAGTGTTGAACAGTCGTTATTTAGTTATGCTCCCGAAAAATGGACGGTGAAAGAAGTGGTACAGCACCTAATCGATGCCGAACGTATTTTCGGCTACCGGGCTTTGTGCATAGCCCGTGGCGAAAAAGTTTCGCTACCTGGTTTTGATGAAAATAGCTATGCCGCTGCATCGGGTGCCAGCTATCGTCGTTGGGAGCATTTAGTGGAAGAATGGATTCACCTGCGTGAAAGTACCTTACAGCTTTTTCGTAGCCTGAACGATAGCCAGCTACAACAAGAAGGAATGGCTAATGGCAACCTGATAACACCATCAGCTATCGGGTTCATTACTGCCGGGCATGCACTGCACCACCTGGCAGTGCTGAAAAAAAGATATTTTAAAACGAACTGAGTAAATTAATGGCAGAACAATACGATTTGATAATTATAGGCGGTGGACCTATTGGCCTGGCCTGCGGTATAGAAGCCAGCAAAGCAGGATTGAAATATCTGATATTAGAAAAAGGGCCGCTGGTAAATTCCTTATACAATTACCCGGATAACATGACTTTCTTTTCCACCTCCGAACGGTTGGAAATAGGTGGGGTACCTTTTGTAAGCAATCTGCCAAAGCCCACCCGCAACGAGGCTTTGGAATATTACCGTCGTGTAGCTACTACTTACCAATTAAATATTCACCTGTTTGAGGAAGTAACTGCTGTAGAAGGAAAATCGCCACAGTTTACAATCTCAACCAATAAAGACGAATATAAAGCCCGATACATCATTATATCTACTGGCTTTTATGGTATTCCCTACAAGCTAAATGTACCCGGAGAAGACCTGCCGAAGGTGACGCATTACTATAAAAATCCTCACTATTATGCTTTCCAGAAAGTGCTGGTAGTAGGCGCTATGAACAGCGCTGTAGATGCAGCACTCGAAACTTGGCGAAAAGGGGCTGACGTAACAATGGTAGTACGTGGACCTGAAATTGGCAGAAGGGTGGAATACTGGAGACGACCAGATATTGATAACCGTATAGAGGAAGGTTCCATTAACGCCTATTTCGATTCTTCCATAGCAGCTATACGGCAACATGAGGTTGATATACAGACGCCGGAGGAGCTGGTAACTGTTGCTAACGATTGGGTAATTGCTATGACAGGCTATCAACCTGATCTGGGATTCCTACGCCGGATTGGGATTCAGTTATCTGAAGACGACATTATGAAACCTACTTGTAGCGCAGATAGTTTTGAAACAAATATTGATGGTATTTACCTGGCTGGTGTTATTTGCGGCGGTATGGATACGCATTCCCTTTTTATCGAAAACTCCAGAGTGCACGCCACACTTATCGTGAAAAGTATAATGGATAAATCAGGTGCTAATAAGGGATTGGTAGTTGTTTAATAGTCTTTGCACTTAGGTAAGCGAAGTTTATTTCTCAGATTTAAGTATAGACGGAGTTGAAATAAAAAGGAGATGAACGACATGTCATCTCCTTTTCAAAATATTTTGTTTTACCTGATTACTGGTTATATCACAATCTCTCAATCACCATAGCAGATGCCCCACCTCCACCATTGCAAATACCTGCTGCGCCATATCTGGCTTCATTTTGCTGAAGCACATGCAGTAGCGTTATTATAATTCTTGCGCCACTGCACCCTAGTGGATGGCCCAATGATACAGCTCCACCATTTACGTTTACTTTAGTTGGATCAATTTTTAAGCGCCGGGTATTTTCAATCCCCACCACAGCAAATGCTTCATTCAATTCCCAGTAGCTAATGTCTTCCGTTTGAAGACCAGCTTTTTGCAATGCTCTTGGCAACGCTATGGCAGGCGATGTAGTAAACCACTCCGGGGCCTGCTCCGCATCAGCATAACTTACAATCTTCGCAAGCGGCTGTAGGTTATTTTTTTCTACATACTCTTTACTTGCCAGTACCAATGCCGCAGCGCCATCATTCATTGTACTGGCATTGGCGGCAGTTACACTTCCATCTTTCAGAAAAGCAGATTTCAATTCCGGTATCTTATCAAACTTCACGTTGAACGGCTCTTCATCTTTTGCAAACAGAATGGGTTCTCCTTTTTTTTGCGGGATGGATACCGGAATAATTTCTGCCTCAAATTTGCCTTCGTTTACAGCAGCCTGGCTCCTCTTATAACTTTCTACTGCAAAATCATCCTGCTCTTTTCGGGAAACATTGCATTCGGCAGCACACAGCTCAGCAGCGTTGCCCATTGCATACCCTTTGTACACATCAGTCAGGCCATCATGGGCAAGGCCGTCTACCATTGTTACGTTTCCATATTTATTTCCCCAACGCATCTGCGGCATATAGAATGGAACGTTGCTCATACTTTCCATACCTCCAGCTACTACGACTTCAGCATCCCCTAAGGCAATGCTTTGTGTCGCTTGCATTATCGCTTTCATTCCACTGGCACACACTTTATTTACCGTTGTGCAGTTAACACTATCTGGCAAGCCAGCAAGTTTAGCTGCCTGACGGGCAGGTGCCTGGCCAAGCCCAGCTTGCAGTACACATCCCATCAGTACATCTGTAATCTCATTGCTATTAATTCCGGCTTTATCAATAGCGCCTTTAATGGCGAAAGAACCGAGCTGTGGCGCTGAAAAATTTTTGAGGCTTCCTCCAAAACTGCCAATTGGTGTACGTACGGCAGATAGTATATAAACTTCCTTCGTTTCCATTATAGGTGCAAGCTTTTGTTGTGGCACAAAGATAGCAGATACACTTTCCTTATTCAGATAGCACCTTCTCAGTAGAGACCCTCAGGTCTTAGAAGTAATAGAAAATTTGTAGACTATGAAAGATAATCATGAAAAAGAGATAGACTCTATATCACAGGTACAGCTTCTGGAAAAAGTATTCGACCATCTTGCGTTTGGTATTGCCATTGTTTCGCCACAATTAGATGTTTTAGATGCAAATCAGCAGTTTTACGAGATAATCAATTCATCGGGGATTGATTCAACATCGCAGGAAACAGCGAAATCATTTTTGGAACGGCAAGACATTACACCTCATTTATACAGTCAGTTTGAAAATGCTGAATATGATACGGTAAAAGATGTTGAATGGCAAACGGAAGAAGGTCACTATCAATACATCCGTATTCGTACCCAGCTGCTTCAAAAAGAACTGAACTTACCTATCAAAATATTACTTACGCTATCTGATGTATCGGAGATAAAGCAGGCTGAAAAAACGCATGACACCCGTGTTCGACACATGATGCATGAACTTCGTAATCCGCTTAGTAATATTTCGCTTTGTGTTGAATTGCTGGCTGATAGTACTAAAGAAGGCAATCAGGAAGATACTGAATTATTTTTATCGAAGGCAGCAGCTAGTGTGCAGCGAATGAAACAGCTAATCAACGATTTAAATGGTATCAGATAAAAACCACATAGACCTTGCTACCGAACTGTTCAATAATTAGTTGCAGTAACCTTTTATCTATCTAAAAACGCCTCATATCACTATAGACTTTTTTGATCTTATAGCGATATGAGGCGTTTTTAAAGTTTCTCTACTAGAAAACTGCTAAAAATGGCTTTTACTTTCAGGCACTTTATCAGTAGAATTGAAGATGTTACCCAGTTTTTGCATAAAACTACTTACCGGACCT
>CAXTDG010000142.1:0-9345 GCA_964242675.1 uncultured Chitinophagaceae bacterium | reverse complement strand
AGCCAACACTATTCAGCGGTACAGAAAACGTAGTAGTAGTAAGCTGGCCTTTGCCATGGCGACCACTTTGAATACCCTCACCATAAGGAAAGAAAGTAAGGATACTACCGGGTCGTCCCTGTTCATCGCCATAGTAAAAGTGATACACTTCCGGCGCATCAAAATTCACCGTCTTCTTTACCAGCCGCAGGCCCAGTATACCTGCGTAAAAATCTATATTTTTTTGAGCACCACCCGCTATCGCCGTTACGTGGTGTATTCCTGTTATTAATTGTGACATACTATTTCTTTTTTTGATAACACAAAGCTACCCCATACGAGTAGCCACTTCCATTGATATACATCAAGAAATAGTAGCCCCCACCCAACCTCCCCCAACGGGGGAGGAGTAGAACCGTAACATTTTAAACATAACTTATTAACTCACATAATTCTTCACTACTGTCTTCGCAAATTCCCTCCGCCGTTGGGGGAGGATAGGTGGGGGCCGGGGCTACTCATTTGCTTCCTAATTCTACTTAGCGTTTCCGGCGTAATGCCCAAGTAAGAAGCTACTTGGTGCTGCGGCACCCGCTGCACTATACCGGGGCAAGAAGCAATAAGTTGCAGGTATTTATCCTCTGCAGTAAAGCTGAGCGAACCCATCAGGCGGCGCTGTAGCGCTATCAGGCTGCTTTGCATTAGCAGGCGCAGGTAGCGTTCCATTTTAGGCACGGCCAGCACCATTTCATCTTGCGCTGGTTTGGTTATCAGTAGTAGTTCCGCATCTTCCATTGCATCAATGTTGTATAGCGAAGGTTCACTGGTTAGGAAGCTGTAGATATCTGCTATCCACCAGTCTTCCATAGCAAACTGTATAATGTGGTCGATCCCTTTATCATCTACCGTGTACGACCGCAACACCCCGGTATTTACAAAAGCGGTGTATTTGCACACTTCGCCTTCCTGTAGCAGGTATTGTTTTTTACGCAGTTTCTTTTGGGTAAAAAAAGGCTGGCAGCGACTAAACTCTTCTTCGCTAAGTGATATTTTTTTCTGGATGTTTTGATAGAGTAGATCGAACATAGGGAGGTAAAGATAGAAGGGACGCTTTTCTCTGTATTACTTTTACCCCCATGTACACCAAACAGGAGGCATCACAACTACGGCAACAATTCTGGACGGCTTTCGGCCAATACATGCTACCCATCCTATCAGCAGACGGCGAAAAGGTAGCTTGGGTAAATTATAAAACCGGCATAAAAGACATTTACTTTAAGATGAATGCCGATAGCCAAATGGCTTCCATTGCCATAGAAATACGAAGCAAAGATGCCGACATGCAGGCCCTGTATTTTGAACAGTTTCAACAGCTACAAAAGTTGCTACACGATGCTTTAAGCGAAGAGTGGACGAGACAATTACACACAACAGATGAGTATGGAAATACAGTAAGCCGCATCTATAAAGAACTATCGGACGTAAATATTTTCAGGAAAGAAGACTGGCCAACCCTCATCTCTTTTTTTAAACCCCGTCTCATAGCGCTGGATGAATTTTGGAGCAGTGCCAAATACATTTTTGAGACCCTATAACTTCATCCCCCAATTATCCATTACTAACTATGCCTGCTTTCCAGCATAAAGCCAAACGTACTTCCCACGTCTTCCTTGCTCCGTACATGAATACTTTGCCCATGTGCCTCAATAATGTGTTTGCAAATAGCAAGGCCTAGCCCACTCCCCCCAATCTTGCGGCTCCGGGCCGAATCGGTACGGTAAAAACGTTCGAAAATGCGGCCAACATGTTCCTCTGGTATGCCCATGCCATCATCGCCTATTTCTATCAGCACATGCTGCCCGTCGGTGCGGTACACACTAGCCACTACTTCGCCCCGCTGGCGGCCATATTTTATAGCATTTTGCAATAGGTTGGCCAGCACCTGCCGTATCTTTTCTTTATCGGCAAATACTGCCACATCCTGCTCTGTTCCTCTTTTAAAGTAAAAGTGAATGCCTTTTTCTTCGGCTTGCAGGCTCAGGCTTTCGTATACTTCCCTTATCAGGGTTTGGATAATAAAGTTTTCTTTATTCAGCGGTTGTTCGCCACTTTCCAGCCGGGCTATTTCGTCCAGGTCATTTACCAGGTTCACCATCCGGTCTATATTGCTACCCGCCTTTTGTAAAAAACGAATGGCAATTGCTTCATCGTCCAAACCCGTATCCAGCAAGGTGTTGATGTACCCTTGCAAAGCAAAAATGGGTGTCTTCAATTCATGCGATAAGTTTTGCAAAAACTCCTTGCGGAAGGCCTCATTATTTTGCAATACTTCCAGCTCGGCATTGCGTTGCTGTGCCCAGCGGGCCACATCGGCTTCTGCCTCCTCAATGGTAGCGGGTGGCAGTATGTATTTGTAATATAGTTCTTCTTTTTTGCTGGCCTTTGTTTGGTTGATGAGCTTGTAAATGAGCTTGATTTTGCGATACACAAACTGCTGAAAAAACCAGGAAACAACGCCATACCCAATAACGGCAGCCGATAAAAAGGCAATGCCTGCTATTTCTGCATTGCGGGTGTAGAAAAACAAAACGCCGGTAAACAGCGCCGCCATAATCAGGGCACAAATAAGCGCCGTTTGCCGGGCCGACAAGTTTTTAGAAGAAAGCATACATTAATGAACAGGGAACAATGAAAAATGAATAGTGAACAATGGTAATACAAGAAAACAAATGCTCTATTCATTACGGTTCTCTATTGTTCATTGTTCGCTGTTCATTGTTTATTAAAATTACAGTTCAAATTTATACCCTACTCCCTTCACGGTGGTGATGCAGTCCATATCCAGCTTCTGCCGAATTTTACGGATGTGTACATCTATGGTTCGGTCGCCTACAATTACATCGGTACCCCACACCTGGCTTAGTATTTCGTTTCGCAGAAATACCCGCCCTGGTTTGGAAGCCAGCAGGTACAGCAATTCAAATTCCTTCTTGGCCAGTATCACTTCCTTGCCATCCTTCACCACATTAAACTTCTCCGGATCAATTACCAGATTGCCTACGGTAATTATTTTTTCATCTTCCGGCCGGGCCACCCGCCGCAGCAAAGCATTTATCCGACTCACCAGTACTTTAGGGCTTACCGGTTTGCTTACGTAATCGTCTGCACCACTATCCAGTCCTTTAATGTGGGTGTTCTCATCATTAAGGGCAGTGAGCAGCAGGATGAGGGTATCTTTAAACTCGGGTTGAGAGCGTAGATAATTGCACACTTCTATACCGCTTTTATACGGCATCATAATATCAAGAATAATTAGCTGCGGATGAAACTCCTTTGCTTTGTCAATAGCTTCCCGCCCGTTGAATGCTGTATGCACCAGGTATCCTTGCTTTTCTAAATTGTACTGAAGGATCTCTACAATATCTGGTTCGTCGTCAGCAATCAGTATTTCCGGCTTGTTGTCCATTAACAATTAATTTACACAAAAATAACCTGCAAGGCAGCAGATAGCGGCCCCTTTGGCAATTACCAAATTGTTAAGTGTATGGTAGTGATTGGTGAATGGTCAGTGGTGAATGACTTTCGTGAGGCCTCAATCGTCAGTCGTGAATAACTGTTGTGAATCGTGAATAGTGAGTAATGATATGAATCTTAAACCAGTTGTCAGTAGTTCGTGGTTTGTTGTCCTCCGGACTTTCAGACTTCCCGACTTCCGGCCTTTATTACGACTTCCTGCCAATCCTAATTATTCATTTTCATTTATCAATTATCCCCGTACTTTTACGATTGAAAATTTTTCTACATGAAAGCACCTATGAGCGATCTGGTGAAAAAAATACTGGCCGACCCCCGTAAGGCCAAAGCCTTTACAGCAGCCATTGTTAGGGCCAACCACAACGATCAGCCGGTGACCATCATCAACGAAGGAAAGAAATATAAGTTTGTCCGGTTTACTGCCTCCGGCAAATAAGAGGCACCCCTATTCATGAATATTGCTTTTGGTGCACTCATCCTTTTGCTACTGCTTATTCCCGGTCTCTTCTTTCGGGTAGCTTACTTAAACGTACGGTACAGCGGCAAAACCTTCAAATCAACTATTGTCGACGAAACGCTGCTAGCCCTTGCTCCGGCGTTCATCATTCAAATCTGCGGATTTCTATTTGTTGAAAAAATATTAGGGTTTTCCGTCAGCCTGCAAACCGTTTACCAGCTCATTATCAGTTCGGCTTCGTTCAAAGATTTCGAAATCTTACGCCGTTCGCTGGGCTGGTTTCTGCTATACTCTGTTATTTTATGGGCTATCTCCTGGATGCTGGGGTACGGTGTTCGAAGGTTTATCAAAGCCTTTCGCCTCGATTATAAGTATCCCATCTTCCGTTTTCAGAATAGCTGGTACCCTATTTTAAAAGGCACCGTTGTTAACTTTCCTGGCTACCAGCATTTGCAAGCCAATATACAACTGGTATGGGTTGATGTAATTGTAGAAACCAAGGAAGGCTCTTACATCTACTCCGGTGTGATAGACGATTTCTTTTTAACGAAAGAAGAAGGCCTCGACCGCATTTACCTGAAAAATGTACGCCGCCGCCGCCTTACCAACGAACCCAACGACCTGCTGGAACATACCGGCCCCGAAACCGGCGACGCTACTGACCTTGACCTGGTAGACGAAGCCGATATGAGTAATGAACTGGACGCACTAGACAAGCGCTACTACTACATGCCGGGAGATTTCTTTATCATTCCATATTCTCAAATCAAGAACATGAACATCCGGTACTATAGCCTAGATGAGGAGAGCTAATTACATTGTTGCAAAAATAATTTTGGAAGTCGCCCCGGCTTGTGTTCTAAAATACTTGAATTCAGGAGCTCAGATTTTTACTAATTGTGTTCATTTGTGGTCTGCAATTCTCATCCTCCAAAGGAAATCTGTATAAACTAATTTCAATAAACCGCTATGACCCCAACAAATAAAGAGAGAGTTTATAAGCTCCTGTTT
The DNA here is from genome assembly GCA_964242675.1 of uncultured Chitinophagaceae bacterium. Classification (GTDB taxonomy): domain Bacteria; phylum Bacteroidota; class Bacteroidia; order Chitinophagales; family Chitinophagaceae; genus JAZKFT01. Next base: position 4,364 of record CAXTDG010000142.1, on the reverse strand, counting down.
TCCAGCGTTTACCCCTTGTACATTAAAAAAGCTGAAGCAAAGGGCCGTACGAAAGAAGAGGTGGATACAGTAATTTTTTGGTTGACGGGTTATGATCATAAAACATTGCAACAGCAGATTGACCAGAAAAATGATTTCCAAACCTTCTTTGCACAGGCACCGCAAATCAATCCTAACGCTTCGAAAATTACAGGCGTTATTTGTGGTTACCGGGTTGAAGAGATAGAAGACAAGCTAGTTCAGCAAATGCGGTATTTAGATAAGCTAATTGATGAGTTAGCAAAGGGAAAGAAAATGGAAAAAATACTGAGGGCGTAAAGCCAGCTTGCTAATAAAATATTTCCAGCAACCGGCTTACTTTACAACCACTGCAAAAATTCACAAATCATAATTCATAACTCCTAACTTCTCCATCCGCCTATCTTTGGCGGCCCAACAATTCAAATTACCAGTATGAAAAAAGTATTTAGTTTTTTATTGCCTGCCGTTATGCTGGCCGCTGCGGCAACTGCTCAAAACGCACCTAATATGGATCCTAGCCCAATGGATGTAAGTTATAGTCCAAACGGCTACCCCGGATTGATGCTTCAGAAAAGAGTGACCGATGGCCCTAATGCCCGTATCATTTACAGCCGCCCTCAGTTAAAGGGCCGTGTCATATTAGGTGGACAAGATAAATATGGTTCTATCTGGCGTATGGGCGCTAACGAAAGCACCGAACTGGAACTGTTTAAAGAGGCTACGATTGGTGGTAAAAAAGTAAGCAAAGGTCGCTACACCATGTATGCCTTGATCGATTCGCTGAACTGGAAATTAATCATCAATAAAGCCAATGATAGCTGGGGTGCTTACAGTTACGATAGCACCAAAGATGTGGTACGCATACCGGTAGCTGTAGAAACAATTGCTCCGCAGGAGAACCTGGTTATTTACTTTGACAACAGTAGTAACCTGATGATTATGTTTGACAAGGCCAAGGTATCCGTACCCTTTACTTTTAGCAACCCTGCCGTTGTGAATGCTGCACCACCCAAACCTGCTGCCCCCGCCGGAAGCAACAAGATGTAAGGAGACGGAAGACAGTAAGCAAACCTGGTTTTGCTCTTTAAACTGTTGCCTTTTGTAGAAAAGAATTTTTTTGACGAAACATACAGAAAACTATCTGCTGTCAACCCTGTTTGTACAGCAGATAGTTTTTTCATTTTTACTTATACGACGATGAACATTAATACCAAAGTAGTACACGCAGGTGTAGAGCCCGATCCTTCTACCGGCGCCATTATGACCCCCATTTACCAGACCAGCACCTATGTGCAAGCGGCACCGGGCAACAACAAGGGCTTTGAATATGCCCGCAGCCAAAACCCTACCCGCAAAGCCTTGGAAGATGCACTGGCAGCACTGGAAAATGGTAAACACGGGCTGGCATTTAGCAGCGGCGTAGCAGCTACAGATGCGGTTATACGCCTGCTCAACCCCGGTGACGAAGTGATATGTGGCAATGATATGTATGGCGGCACGTACCGGCTCTTCTCCAAAGTGTTCGAACGCTTCGGCATTAAGTTCATCTATACCGATATGAGCAACCCGCAGGATCTGTTGCAGTATATCAACCCTAATACAAAGCTCATTTGGATAGAAACGCCTACTAATCCCTTGCTGAACATCACCGATATAGCCGCTGTAAGTGCCTTGGCAAAAGAGCGGAATATTTTGGTGTGTGTAGATAATACATTTGCCTCGCCTTACCTGCAAAACCCGCTTGACCTGGGAGCCGATATAGTGCTACACAGCAGTACTAAATACCTGGGCGGCCATAGCGATGTAATACAGGGCGGCCTGGCAATGAACGACGATGGCCTGCGGGAAAAATTATACTTCTTGCAAAAAAGCGTTGGTGCCGTGCCCGGCCCAATGGATTGCTTCCTGGTGCTGAGAGGTATAAAAACGCTGGCCCTGCGGGTACAACGCCACTGCGAAAACGGGGAAGCCATTGCCCGTTCGCTACGCAGCAACGATAAAGTAGATAAAGTGTACTGGTGCGGATTTGAAGACCACCCCGGCTATGAAGTGGCTAAAAAACAAATGCGGGGTTTTGGTGGTATGATCAGTTTTACTTTGAAAGATGATAGTATGGATGCCGCTATGAAAGTGCTTACCTCTACCAAAGTGTTTGCGCTGGCCGAAAGCTTAGGCGGTGTAGAATCGCTCATTAACCACCCGGCTACTATGACACATGCTTCCATCCCCCGTGAAGAGCGTATTAAGAACGGACTAAGCGATACGCTAATACGCCTAAGCGTAGGCATAGAAGATGCAACCGACCTAATAGAAGATTTACAACAGGCCATTGGATAAGTGGCTAATAGCAGTTTTTTTACAAAAAAGAGATGTACAAGAACTGGCTAAGTAATTGTTGCGTATCTCACAAAAACCGGCTTGCCGCCGAAATACTTACTGATAGAAATAAAATAAAAAATGGAAGCGGTTGTTTGACCACTACAGGTGTTGAATAACTGCTTCCAATACTAATTTTGGGTCTTCGGAGCGAGCCTTACCAAAACTACTAAGTACTGCCTATGAAAATTGCTGACTCTAAAACTCGCAAGGCACTGGCTATTATTACTTACACGATACTTATTATCTGGCTTATTTATTCCCAAAACCGGGTGCCTTCCAATCCTTCGGCAGTGGTCAATCAATCAGTAGTTACCCCTTAGTTGGGGCTGTTATTTAGCAGGTAAGACAATTAAAAGCAAGGGGCATTATTCATTGTTAATTGTCTCCTGTTCATTGCTTTCTTACCTTCCAGCCTGTGCCACCTGAATCACTCCAAACATTTTTCGATACAAAAGTTGCCCAGTACAATCAGCCCGATTTTATTGCTGCTGATCCCATCTGCATTCCGCATCAGTTTTCCCGGCAGGCCGATATAGAAATTGCAGGTTTGTTTGCCGCCCTGTTTGCCTGGGGCAACCGAACTATCATCATCAATAAAAGCAAAGAGCTACTACGCCGTATGGACGGGGCTCCCTACGATTTTGTGCTGGGTGCCCAGGCATCTGATCTAATGCGGATCAGCGGATTTGTACACCGCACTTTCAATGCTACAGATATCTGGTACTTCATCGACTTTTTGCGCCAGCACTACCAGCAGCACCCCTCGCTGGAAACGGCCTTTAGCCAATGGATACAACCGGAAGATACCACAATAGAACCGGCGCTGAATGGTTTTAAGAAATACTTCTTTGCACTGGAACATGAGAAGCGAACTCGTAAACATATTTCATCGCCCCAGCAAAAAAGCACCTGCAAACGCCTGAATATGTACCTGCGCTGGATGGTGAGGCGGGATACCAATGGCGTTGATTTTGGCCTGTGGCAAACCATTAGCCCGGCACAACTTATTTGCCCCATTGATGTACACGTAGCCAGGGTGGCTAGACGCTTTCAGCTACTGCAACGTAAACCGCTTGACTGGCAGGCCGCACTGGACCTGACAGCCCACCTGCGCCGCATGGACCCCACCGACCCGGTGAAGTATGATTTTGCTTTGTTTGGATTAGGCGTGATAGAGAAGTTCTGATAACAATATCTAGAAACTAAAAAATGAACGAAAGATAAGCTGTGGTACTGCTGATTGATTTTGGAAGGGTAAGGGATAGAAGGCAGTAGCCCACAGTCCCGCCAAAAATCTTTCTCTGCAATGGTTATGATGAATAGTGGATCGGTTAGAACTGGCGGGACGAGGACTACTGCCGGATAGCCCGGCCCGCAGGGATACCCCCAAATTTTCCTTGTCTTTTTACTGTGCTCGGTGCTTATTGACTGTTGCCTATTGGCTGCTGCTAATATTAGCATTTCTGTTGTAAGCCACATTCTATGTTTGCACCACTCATCATGAAAAAGTTTGATTTGCAATGGACGGCTTTGCTGGCAGTAGTAATAGTGCTGCTATCATCGTCGTGTGCCAATATTGTACCCCCTACAGGTGGCCCCAGAGATAGCCTGCCCCCACAAGTGCTACGGGAAGTACCGGAAAACCAAACCCGCAATTTTAAGGGCAACCGCATTACCCTTCAGTTTGATGAGTATGTACAGGTAGAAAATGCTTTTGAAAACGTAATTGTAAGTCCTACGCAGGAAAGTGCTCCCATTATAGATTCCCGGCTACGTACGGTAAACATTCGCCTGCGGGATACGCTGGAACCGAACACTACTTACTCCATTCAGTTTGGCAATGCAGTTAAGGATGTAAACGAAGGCAATGCACTCAAAAATTTCAGCTACGTATTTTCTACCGGTAGTACTATTGATTCTCTTACGCTTCCCGGCAATGTAACCGTTGCCCAACCCGGTAGTAT
>CAXTDG010000141.1:0-9360 GCA_964242675.1 uncultured Chitinophagaceae bacterium | reverse complement strand
CTGTTGGTGCCAGTAAATTTTCGCCATCAAGTTCCACTTCCGCATCATCGTGTTCTGCAATAGCCAGTACTGTTTCTGTCCAGCGTGCTGGCCGGTCCTTACGCCGCCACTCCATAGCTAACTGGGCGGATAGTATGCCATGTGCCCGCTGGGTAATTACGTGCCAGCCATCTTCTTTATAGGTAACGATCATTCTGTTGGGTTTGAGAAACTAGACAGGCAATCATTTAACCATACTTACAGAAAGAAAAAATAACCGGCCTGCTTATTTGCTTGCTTAAGTGCTTTTATCCTCTTTTCAGTTACAAGTATCCCGGATTCGGTTATATATGCCGCTATAGATGGGCCGAGCTTTGCCCTAACAAAATACAGCAACATGAAAATATTAGTAACCGGTGCTACCGGGCATATTGGTGGCGCAGTCATCCAAACCTTACTGAAAAAGATGCCGGCGCAGGATATAGTGGCTTTGGTAAGAGATGAAGCAAAGGCAGCCGCCCTGCAAACACAGGGCATAACCATTTACGTAGGAAATTATAATGACAAGGATTCGCTGGCAGCGGCCATGCAGGGCGTTGATAAAGTGCTGCTCGTTTCATCGTCCGACCCGAGCGGCCGCCTGCAACAGCAGCGGAATGTGATAGATGTTGCCAAAGGATCGGGGGTGCGTTGTATTGCTTACACCAGCCGGTCTTTACAAGATAGAAATACGCTGGCCAACCAGATGATGGTGGAGCATTTTGAAACAGAAGATTATATAAAAGAAAGTGGTTTACCCTACACCCTTTTTCGCAATGCTTTGTATATGGATACCCTTCCCCTGTTTGTAGGAAAGGCCGTATTTGAGCAGGGCATTTCCTTACCCGCAGGGGATGGCAAAGTAGCGTTTGCTCTACGTAGTGAAATGGGCGAAGCGATAGCTAATGTATTGGCCGAAAAAGGCTGCACCAACAGCACGTACCAGTTTACCGGCAGTGCAGCCTATTCGTATAATGATGTGGCACAGGCATTATCCAAACTATCCGCCAAAACAGTAACCTACACCCCGCTGGATGCCGCCACTTACAAAGAAAAAATGCTGCCCACCGGTATGCCTGAAAGGCTGATTGATATGACCATTGCTTTTCAGACAGATATTGCAAATGGCCAGGAAGCAACCGTAACCAGTGACCTGGAAGAAAAACTAGGCCGCAAGCCTACCGATTTATACAAGGGCTTACAAATCCTTTTCGGCTTGTAATTTTGAATCATCCTGTTTTCAACCCCGTTGTAAAAAATCAGGTTGGCTGGTTGAGTTGTATTTGCCTGTTGCTCATTGCCATTTTTTAAATTTGGCATTAACCCCATTGCATTGTATGTCTACGCAAAATATTAAGACCATTAGCCAGTACCACCAATGGGTAGGGCTGCTCAAACCAGCACATCCGCTGATCAGCCTTATCTCTTTCGACCTGAGCAAACAATGGCACTATAAGGAAAGTGTAAGCCTGGTAAATGATTTCTATTCCATAGCCCTGAAACGCAACTTCAACGGCAAAATAAAATACGGCCAGCAGGAGTATGATTTCGACGAAGGCATTATGACCTTTATGTCGCCAGGCCAGGTGCTGAGCATACAAATGAAGCCAGGGGAAGAACTAAAACATTCGGGATGGCTGCTACTCATTCATCCTGATTTTTTGTGGAATACGCCTTTGGCAAAAACCATTAAGCAGTACGAATTTTTTAGCTACTCGGTAAACGAGGCGCTATTTCTGTCTGATAAAGAAGAAGCTACCATCATCAATATATTGCAAAACATACAGCAGGAGTACCACTCCAATATTGATAAATACAGCCAGTCTATCATCATTGCGCAGTTAGAGCTTTTACTCTCCTACGCCGAACGGTTTTACAACCGGCAATTCATTACCCGAAAGATTGCCAACCACCAGGTACTGGAGCAGCTGGAAGAAACGCTGGATGCTTATTTTGCTACGGATGACCTGGCAACGAGAGGCTTACCCAGTGTACAGTATATTTCAGAAAAATTGCACATTTCGCCCAACTACCTTAGCAGCCTGCTTACCAGCCTTACCGGGCAAAGCACCCAACAGCACCTGCACAATAAACTGATAGAAAAAGCGAAAGAGAAATTATCAGCTACACAATTATCGGTTAGCGAAATTGCCTACGAACTAGGCTTCGAGCATCCGCAGTCTTTTAGTCGTTTGTTTAAAATGAAAACGAATGTGTCGCCGCTGGAATTCAGGCAGGCATTTAATTGATCTATGTTGTCAATCTTTCCCAGTTGGCAAAAGCAAATTTTTCTTTATCGTCGTTACCTAGTGCTGCTGCTTCTAAAAAATTGCGGGCCTCTCTGCTGGGGCGATATTGATATGGATAATCCTGAGAAAAAAGGATGCGATCTACGCCTACAATTTCAATGGTACGTTGCAGATAAGATGGGCTAAACATACCACTGCATGTGACATATAAATTCTGACGCACATACTCAATAAACGGTTTATTCAGTTTGGCTGTTCTATTTAGCGATGCCAGGCGTTCTACATAAAATAAAACCACTTCGCCCCAATGCCCAAGAATGATCTGCAGGTTTGGAAAATGGTCGAAAACTTTTGCCAGTACCAGTCGTACAAACTGTATCCCGGCTTCATAGTGCCAGCCAATACCATAAGTAGAAAGCGCAAGATCAACCTCATCGCCAAAGCCAGCATAGTAAATATCTCTTACTACTTTTTGTGGAATTTGCGGATGAATGAATAAGGGCACACCCAGCGATTCTGCACACTCAAAAAGCGGCCAGTAATCTTTATGATCCAAGTTCTTTTCACCAGTGCGTCCGCATAGCATGGCGCCTTTTAATCCAAGTGTTTTTACAGCCCGTTCCAACTCCTTTGGGGCTTCATTAGGCACCGGCATAGGCAATGCAGCAAACCCTTGAAACCTGTCCGGCGTTTTTGATACAATGCCAGCCAGGAAATCATTCGTTTGCCGGGCAAGGTCAATACTTTCGTCGCCCAGGTTGTGCAGGCTAGGGCTTGTAAGCGAAAGCACCTGCACATCTATTCCCGTTTCATCCATCAGGCTCAGCCGGGTGCTGGCAATATCCAGTAAGCGGCTTTCAATATTGCCCTGGTGAAGATTTTGCGTAGGATCATCCCCTGCACTTTTCTTCCATTGGTCTTTTACTTCATTCGTTACAAAGTGTTCTTCTATGGCAATCAATTTCATCTTCTTGCTGGTTTGCTGCTAACGCTGCTCTCAATTATATTGCCAACGACTTTGTGCTGAAGGAAAAGGGCAAGAGATATGGTACCGAAAATACCACGATAAAGAAAAGACAACTACCTATAAGTATCAAAACATCCCCGCTAATATTTGCTCCACACCAGCACTGCTGTTGGTGAGCTGAACAGGTTATGACTATGAGAGCTGGCAATCATTTGATAGAGCCCTGCATAAGTGCGAATTAACTTTCGGAAGGCAAGCCCTCAAGGGCAATGTCGTTAAGTAAATGGAAGTGGACATCAGTCCTCATTAATGAACTTGTATTGTTCAATTGCCACGCCTTTTAAGGCGTGGGTAAAATGACATTGCTGTATTGGCTTTAGCCCAATCACGTAACAGCCATTCGGCTAAAGCCAGTACAATGTGCTTATCTCTTCCACGCCTTAAAAGGCGTGGCAATTAACTAATTCCTCGGCTTAATGATATTGCCAGAAGGGGCGACATAGTTTTTAGTTATGTCGCCCCTTCAAGGCTATTAAAGTCCACACGTTCATTGAAACGCATCCAAATATTTTCTATCTAAAATCAGCGGCAGAAGGTTTTAAACCGATACCACGCCTGCTGGTTGTTTTTACCAGGTCGTTGCCATTGAACACATAGCCGGTAATATGCCAGGTATTTATCAAGCCATCCGTATTTACACCCCAGGTGTACCAGGTACTGGCGCCACTTAATTGTGCAGGCGTTGTAAGCGAACGTCCGCCGGAGCCTGAACAATCCCACATGCCATTGTTGCCAGCCATTTCATCCATAAATACTTTTTTCTTACCGCCTGTAAGTACATCCAGAAAGGGCTTGTCTTTTGCATTTCTCAGTGCTATTATTGCATCGTATTGTTTGCCACCGGCCAGGGCAGTGTAATCGCCTAATTCCTTCAGTTTATTAAAATCGTAATCTATTTTATAAACATTGATGGTTACTTTATCCTGCAGGCCCAAAGACTGAGCGGTTTTTAATCTTTTCTGCAAATCTTCTCCCGCCATTTTTGCCATTTCTGTAGAAGTATAATCCAGTTTTTTACCATTGGAAAGGTCTTCAAACCAAACCATACATCTCATTACATCCTGCTCCAGATTACGACGCAGGGTTGAAAGCCTTGCCAGTGCATAATAATCGCTTACATAACTGGTCACCTCATCCAGAGTAAGTGTTTTTGTTTCCGCTTCACTAAAGCCCTGGCCCTCGCTGAATTTAACTTTAAACTTTTGCGAAGCCGCACTGGGTGTTTTAGAAAACTTATCCAATGCTTGGATGCAAAGGTTAGCCCTGTCGGAGGCGGCCGATGCCCACTCGGTTTCAGCTTCCCCTTTTTCGAACGGCTCCCGGTTTAACTGGCCGAGGTAAGAAGCATTCTCTTCAATTTTACTAACCAGCATAAACGCCGGCGGACTCTGCGCTTTTATTGTTCCTGTAATAAGTATGGCTACCAGTACAAACAATAAGCTCCACTGCTTTTTCATATAAAATTTTTTATCATTGATGATTGATAACACAAACTTATATTCTAAAAACAGAGCTTTTGGCCTTAGTTGAATACCGGTTAAAAATTGAAATAAAGTGGTTGGGATGAATGTAAATATGGTCAGGTCTGTATTGCAATACGGCTTTGTAAAACCTGAATCAAGGCAGAATAAACTTTACAAGTTTCTCTACTATTCTATTTTTAAATGCTTCCTAACAAATGAATTCATTTTATAAAGAGATTTTAAAATAATTAAGTATGGAAGAAAAACCCTGCATCGTTCTAAATAATTATTTTGCTTTATCAATAGGAATAGGTTAGGACATCAGAAGCCATCCAAGCGATGTTTGAGAGTAGTTTTTGTGCGGAAATACGCAACGTCGGTTTATGCTTCAGCTTCGCTGCTGGCTAGCGTGTTGTTCCGCATACTTTGTATAATCTTTTCCCGGTGCTGTTCGCCCCAATTGCCTAGTTCATACAAAACATTTTTGAGCGTATCGCTATAGTCAGTGGCTTCATATATCACGGTTACCGGCGTAGTAGCGTATACATTCCTTACAACAAATCCATTGCTCTCCAGGTCCCGCAGTTCTTTGGCCAGCACTTTAGGTGTTATACCCTCCACCAGTTTCAATATCTCATTAAACCGTTGCGGGCTTTCCCTAAGTGTAAAAATCAGGGGCAGCTTCCATTTGCCATTTAGCACATACAATGCATCCGTGATAGGCCTCACTTTCGAAACACATTCCTGTCTGGACGGAACCTCCCTACTTACAACCGATTTCATATAGATAAAGCTAGGCAGTTTCCTTTAGGAAACCACTTTCCTAAAGGAAACTACGCCCTTATGGCTACATCCGCCAGGTAGTTTTGCCAATAGAAAACCGAGGGAGTAAAAAATAATATACCCGGTAGTAAAAAGTGCTTATTGTCCTTGCAATGATTCACTTATCGTAATCAAAAATTTGTACAAAATATGAAACGTATTCTTCATTTAATTTCAAGTCCACGGGGCAATGAATCTTTCAGTATGAAACTGGGTAATGCCGTTATTGAGAAATTACAGAACGAGTATCCGGGCAGCACTGTTGAGGTGGTGAACCTTATTGAGAGCCATGTTCCGCACCTGGACACTGCACACCTGCGTTCCTTTTTTACTCCGAAAGAACACTTAACAGCAGACGATCAGGAAGCCATTCGCTACTCCGACCAGGCCATCAGCCAGTTACAGGCCGCAGACATTATTGTTATTGGAGCGCCGCTATACAACTTCAGCATTCACTCCACACTGAAAGCCTGGATTGACCATATAGCCAGGGCTGGCAAAACATTTCGCTACGATGAACAGGGACCCGAAGGGCTGGTAAAAGGAAAAAAGGTGTACGTGGCTATGTCATCAGGGGCCGTATATTCCGAAGGGCTTTACAAGCCTTATGATTTTGTAAGCCCTTACCTGACAACTATGCTGGGCTTTTTGGGCATGACTGACCTTACCATTTTTCGGGTGGAAGGCGTGAACATCCCCGTCCTAAAAGAACAGGCATTAGAAAAAGCCATTGATAGTATTGTGCTTTAAACAATTGGTCCGCTTTTGAATTTTCTTATCATCTACAGCTCCGTTGCGTGTCTTCACGCAACGGGATGGCTGAATAACAATAAGTAACAGCATTTGCATTGGGGTGAAGTGTTTTAAATCCATGATGCAATTGAAAGTCCGCCAAGTAGCGGACTTTTTTTATGAGTGTACAAACTACTGTTGTTGCATGTGCTGTACTATTACCTTGTTTTGCAAAAGGCACCTGGTAGCAGAAAGGAGCAGTTATAAAGTGTCGCTGATATTGGTATATTTTTGGCCGGATGACCAAACGAGCCAGGCTAAACAATATTGTCAAATGCTGCGAGACCCGCTTTGATCGTGGCGATGTAGCTGCCTGGAAGCACGGGGATTATGTTGACCTGAATCGGGAGATACAGAATGATACCAGTGTAAACATTAGCCCAAGTACGCTGAAGAGAATATTTGGTAAAGTAGCTGTTGACGAAGAATATATCCCGCAGCAAGCTACCCTCGATGCCTTAAAAAAATATGGCAGATTTGTAGAGCCCGACAATGTACCAAGGGCGCTATCACCTATAACGCCGCCCCAACCGGAACCGCTGCCTGTAGTGCAACCAACTACACCTGCCAGAAGCCGTTATTTCAACCGATTCAAAATTGCATTTACCATCCTGGCAGTGATGATAGTAAGTGCTGGCTTCCTGACCTGGCAGTTATTAAAGCCAAAGAATATTGCTGGTACTATCAGGCTTACTCGTACCGAAGGACATTTGCCTGCTACTGCCTTTTTCGAACTACAAATACCCAAAACCGACGACAGTTTATTTGTGAATTTCGGCGACAAATCGCCGTTAGTTTATCTCACTCCTGGCGAAAAAAAGGCTGCACATATTTACTTTATCCCTGGCGTTTTTACGATCTCTGTACAAACCCGGCAACAGACCATTGCTACTACCAGCGCCTATGTACCGTCCAACAACTGGATTGGATTGGTATTCCACAACCAGCAAGAGATACCCGATCATTTTTATAAGTTTCCTGCCATTAAAACCGGAAGCGATAGTTTGTTCCAGGTAACCAATAGCCAATTGGCTACCATGGGGTTGGATACTACTGGCGTTGTGCTAACCCGGTTTTGTAACTACACGCCGCTTGCGCACAATGCAGATGATTTCATTTTCGAAACCACCTTTAAAAATACCATCCCTGAAAAAAGTAATTACTGCCGGGGCACCCAGTTTCAAGTAGCGGGCAGCAATAGCATGATCCGGTTTAAATTGGTTAGCCCCGGTTGCAGCCTGCGGGTTATCAATTTTTTGAGCGAACAAACCTTCAACGGTGCAACGACTGACCTTTCGCAATTTGTGTTTAACCTCGAACAATGGAATACGGTAAGGCTGGTAAACTATAACAAGCAGGTTTCATTATTCGTCAATGGCAAGCAAATTTTCACCGGTGCTTACCAGCGCCCATTAGGTGATGTCAGGGGTTTGTTCCTGGAGTTTGAAGGAGCTGGACTGGTGAAAAGCTGCGACCTCAAATCCTACGATGGGAAGGTGCTATATCATTTTTAAGAAGTTCGTACTTGCTACATTGGCTCGTGTTCCAATTACAAGTGTTCAAAAGAAATTAGAAGTAAATAATTGATTGGTTTATACGCCAGCGGCGTTACCTGTTTGTAGAAATAAGACATTTTGAACTCATTTATTGCCCCAGCGGGGCTACCTTTTTACAGGTAGCCCCGCTGGGGCATAGGTTATTTTAAAATAAGACAGATGTTCTACAAACAGGTAGCCTCTACGAGGCATATGATGCTTGTTGGAAAAGAGATCTTCTACAAACAGGTAACGCCGCTGGCGTAAAAAATTAATTGTTCATACTAACTATCGATGCCTGATTTTCAAGCACTTACCCTGTTCATAATTTTGACCAGCTTTTGAACAAGGAGAAATGATGTAGCCCTTTCGGCGGCCACTACCTTTCCGGTATGATGCCATGTATGAAGAAAATGAAAGTTCTGGCAAGCCTTATTGCCATTTGTTACACGACAATCCTTTTTGCTCAAAACAAGAATGAGAACGTTAGAATTAACCAGCTTTTCAATTTCGGTTGGAAGTTTAAAGCAGGTGAAATTCCAGACGCTCAAAATCCTGCGTTGAATGATAATGACTGGCGGAAGCTGGACTTGCCACATGATTTCCAAATTGAACAACCCTGGGATAGCACTGCTAGTCGTGGCCGTGGATTTAAAGCAATGGGAACAGGCTGGTATCGAAAAACATTTAAAGCAGATCCTGCCTGGAAGGGAAAACAAATATTACTCGATTTTGAAGGAATCATGCTGCATGGTGATGTATGGCTGAATGGGAAAAAGATTGGCGGAACCGATTACGGCTATTTGGGTTTTGAATCCGACATATCCACTATCCTGAAGTATGACGCTGACAATGTAGTGGCTGTTAGTGCTTCTACCGGTGAAAATGGAGTCTCCCGATGGTACACGGGTGGCGGGCTCTTTAGAGATGTACACCTGGTGGTAAAAGACACCATCTCTATTGCACGTCATGGTATTTTTATTACTACCCCAACCATCTCCGACAAAACTGCTGAAGTGAGCGTGCAGGTAGATGTGACCGGCGTGAAAGCAAAGCAATATCAACTGGAAATCAACACCATCATTTTTTCCCCGCAAGGCAAGCAGGTAGGGGAAACGAAAACCCTGGCGCCGCAAAAATCCTATCTGCCTTCCATAGAAGTTCCGTTGCCAAAGGTGCCTATTGCAGATCCGCAGCTTTGGAGTTGCGAAACGCCCAACCTGTATTCCGCAGAAGTGACACTGGTACTAAACGGTAAAGTAGTGGATAAGCTGACGCAAAAATTCGGTATCCGTACCATCGAATTCTCTAAAGAGGCTGGGTTAAAACTCAATGGCAAAAAAGTGTTTTTAAAAGGGATCGCCAATCATGATGATTTAGGGGCAGTGGGTGTAGCGGCTTACAAAACTTCCATTGCCCGAATGATGGACAGAATAAAAGCTTTTGGTTTCAAC
>CAXTDG010000140.1:0-9369 GCA_964242675.1 uncultured Chitinophagaceae bacterium | reverse complement strand
GGTAATATAATCATCAGCGCCTAATTCCATCCCCTTACGAATATCACTGCGTTCCGTTTTGGCTGATAAGAAGATGAATGGAATTTGCTGAAGTTCTGGACTTCTGTTAAGCAAATGAATAACGCCGTAGCCGTCCAGCACTGGCATCATTATATCGCAGATAATCACATTTGGACTGTGCTTCTTAGCCTTCTCAAACCCCTCTTTGCCGTTGGTAGCAGTAACTACTTCATAACCTGCTAATCCCAGTATTTCAGCAGTGTTGTCCAGTATTTCTTCATTGTCTTCAATAATCAAGATGGTTTTACGTATCATGCAGTAAGTAGGTTTTGGTATTAAATATGAAGCTCAAAAAAGCACCCATGGCTTCTGCAATCTTGTCTATACAAAGATAATCAGCTTTTTATGTTGTAGTTGCCGCAGTATTGTCTGCAAGTTTAGTGTTTTGCTTTCTTAATAACAATCAGTTGTTTAGCTGACAACTATCAGTTTTACGCACCACCCGTAAGCTAGCTTTATTCAAGAAAAATAAAATTATGCTTTACAATTTTGAAGATACTAGTGTGTATCACTTTTCAAATAAAGGTTTGCTTATTCCCGGATGTGAACTAACAATTGCAGGCACTGATGGCAAGATAACTGTTTCAGGAAATATGAATACTCGTATAAATGAAGCAGTTCAACTTGCGAAAAGGGAGGGGCTTATAAACGAATGCAATACCAGTATCTATACAAGCATTAGTGACGAAGATACCGATATAGCTGTGCAGGTATTGACTAAACTGTTTGCAGAAACCTGCAACAAGATAAAGTTGATAACATTACAATTGTACAATGGTAATGTGTTAATTGCAGGTGAGGTATTTCCAGGATACGACAAAGGAGCAATTATAAATTTTATTAAGAGCCTAAAGAACGTTTATTCGGTAACTGGCAACTTAAACGTAACCAATAACAAGACCGTGGATTGTTGCGTTATGCAAATCTGTAAAGCTTTACAAGATACCGGTACCATTAATATGAACCAGGTAACGGTTACAGCAGAAAAAGACAACGTGATTTTAGAAGGATCTGTACATTCTATGGCTGAGAAGGAAGAAGCAACTCTAATTGCTTTGGCCACAGGCAAAGGGAGGAAGGTTGATAACCGGCTACAAACTGAAACGAGTGAACTTATTTTCTAAACTTAATAGTAAATGTTCCCGTGTGAGTTTTCCCAAAACGAAACACCGCTTTGTGATTCTACAAAGCGGCTTCGTTATTTTGAAGAAATTTAATTTTGGTAACGGGGAAACTGTACGGTAAACTCAGAACCCTTGTTTAGCTCACTGGTAAAGTTAATGCTGCCGTTTATTAGTTCCATATATTTCTTTACAATATTCAGACCCAGGCCTGTGCCTTGAATATTTGTAACGTTGGTTGCTCTGAAAAATTTACTAAATATGCCTTTCTGTGCTTCAGCCGGTATACCATAGCCCTGGTCTTTTACTGTAGTAATTACGTTGTTATTTGCTGCCTGCACAGCAATATGTATTGCCTTACTTTCCGGTGAATACTTTATTGCGTTAGTAACCAAGTTCAATAATACATTTCTAAGTATTTTACTGTCCTGTGTAACTGAAAAAGGTTTAGTAATTGTGCAGGTAACGATTTGTTGTTTTCGTTTGCTGGCTGGGTCTACCTCGTCCAGCACATCTTTTATTAAATCTGCAAAATCAAACTCAGTAAACTTAACTTCTTGGATACCTTGCTCCAACTTATCCAGGGATAAGAAATCGTTTAAAATACCCGTTAGGTTTTTAATAGAATTCCGAATGCGTTCTATGTGTTTGGTTTGGTTTTCAATGTTATTACCGTGCTTATAATGATCCAGTAAATCAATACTGGAAAGAATGGTACTAAGGGGTGTTTTGAATTCATGCGATGCAACGGATACGAAAGTTGATTTGAGTTCGTTCAAGCTTTTCTCCCTTTCAAGTGCCTCTGTAAGCTCAAAGGTTCTTTCCCTAATTTTTACTTCCAAACTTCCATTGATTTTGTTCAGCTGTTCTTCAGTAGCCTTGCGTTGAGTAATGTCGTTTCTTATGGCCAGGTACTGGTACGGTTTACCTTTTTCGTTTAGAAAGGGAACAATGGTTGTTTCTACCCAGTAGATGGTTCCATCTTTTGCCTGATTGCGGATCTCTCCCCGCCATATTTTACCATTAGCAATTGTTACCCATAAATTTCGGATAAACTCTTTCGAATGGTAACTGGAATTAATAATACGGTGGTCCTGCCCGATCAGCTCTTCTTTTGTATATTTTGAAATAGCGCAAAAGTTATCATTTACATGTTTAATCCTTCCTTTCTGATCTGTAATAGCAACGATAGAAGATTCATCTAAAGCATGCTTATAATCAGCTAGTTCTATCTGGCTTTTTTGATGTAGTTCTTTTAGCTGCCTCTTATAAAAAGCTATCTTTTTCTCCTGCTCCTTTAGAATAGTTATGTCTTGTATAAAAAACATCAGCTTGTCTTGTAGATTGCCTTTCTTGCTTGATAGCTGTAAAGAAGCCTTTACCCATTTACTAATCCCGCTTTTGCTCAACAAAGTATGTTCGAAACTTACTTTTTCTATTGTTCCTTCTAATAGGCTTTGTAACCGCCGGTTATCTGAAGTTTCAAAATGATCAAACAAGGATCTGAAATTTTGCCCAATTATTTCAGTCTCCGTAAAACCGGTAAATACGCTAGCACTTTTGCTCCAGTTTACAATATCACCCATCCTGTTTGTATAAAACCACATGACTCCCGGTATATTTTCTATTACAATATTCTCTATCTCTTCTGTTTTGCTTACCAAATGAGCTGTCATACCTCTGTAGATATTTAAGTTATTAAAATTAACACGGAATACCAGTTTTAATAGATAAAAATAAGATTGCTAGACTGAGGAAACACTGACCTAATACAGATATACTACTGATGTATATCAAAAAAGAGAATAAAATACACATTGGCAATCACAGGGTACAACATTAATAAATGTATTAACCAGCATTTATAACATCAATCATTATATATACTAACAGAACTCATATTTTCTGGCAATATGCAGATGTTCATTTACAGTGTAAAAACAATAGCAATGGACAATCTGAAAAATAAAGTAGCCTTAGTAACTGGTGCGGGTTCGGGTATAGGAGCCAGTACAGCACTTCTATATGCAAAATGGGGCTGCAAAGTAGTGGTTGCAGATATACATGAGCAGGCAGCAAATGCAGTAGCAAAGCAAATTACCGAACAAAATGGAGATGCGATAGCGCTTAAGGCGGATGTAAGTATAGCTGCTGATTGTGAGCACTTAGTAAGGGAAACAGTGCGGCGATGGGGAAGCCTGGACTATGCTTTTAACAATGCAGGCATTGGAGGCGAAAGCAATCCGGTAGCAGCTATGAGCATTACCGGATGGGAAAAAGTGATTGCTGTCAATTTGCACAGTGTTTTCTATTGTATGAAGTATCAACTGGAACAAATGGAAAAACAAGGTCATGGCGCTATTGTCAACATGTCTTCCATATTAGGGCAGGTAGGGTTTGCAAATGCGGCTGCTTATGTAGCAGCTAAACACGGTGTAGTAGGCCTTACCCAAACGGCAGCCATTGAATACGCTGCAAAAGGCATCCGGATTAATGCCGTAGGCCCGGCATTTATTGATACGCCCTTGCTGGATGGTTTAGATGCTGGTATAAAGAAGGCTTTAGTTGCTATGCACCCTATCGGGCGGTTTGGAAAATCTGATGAGGTAGCAGAGTTAGTGGTATGGCTAAGTAGCGACAAAGCATCATTTGTTACCGGAAGTTATTACCCTATTGATGGTGGTTATTTAAGTATGTAAATAGTTACCCCCTATTAAACAGTAATAAAAATTCCGTTTTATGGAAACGATACTTGCCCCTGTTGATTTTTCGAATGCTTCTTTTAACGCTGCTACTTACGCTGTGGCAATGGCAGAAGATATTGGTGCCAAAGTTATACTACTGCACGTGGACGCATTGCCTTTAGTGTTACCAGATTCACCAGTACCCGTGGCGTACAATTATGACCCGGAAGAAACAGAAATGGCGCTGGCAGCCATTGCAGAAAAGCTGCGTATCAAAACAAAGAGCAAAGTTGAAATAACAATAAGGCAGGAAACAGGTAAAGCGACCTACCAAATAGAAGAAGTGGGCAGACTGTTACAGCCATTTGCAGTGGTAATGGCAAGTAGCCACCCTTCACCTCTGGAGCAAATGCTATTTGGCAGCACTATAATGCATGTAGCACAGCACCTGCCAGCGCCAGTAATTATAGTGCCGGAAGATTGTGTTTACAAACCTGTCCGTAAGATAGGCCTGGCAACAGACATGGTAATGATATACGATATACCGCTGCATGAAATGAAAAAAGTGCTAAGGACTTTTCATGCTTCATTGCATGTGCTGCATATAAGCAGGACCGAAGAAGCTCTGGATGCAAGTGCAATTAAAACCACCTTATTCAAACACCACTTAAGAGAGCTGAATCCTTCCTATCATCTCATGGTAGATAAGAACACAATTGAGTGCCTTAATAAACTTATTGAGGAGCTTGAAATAGATATACTGATCACCATTCCCCGAAAACACTTTCTGTTTCACAAAAGTGTATCTAGGTACTTTATTGATGAAGCCCATATACCAGCAGTGATAATAAAGGAAGATGCAAATTGAAATTCCAAACACTAAAAAATCATTATTATGCAAAAAATATTACTGGCGGCCAACGCCCTAAATCTAAATACAGCAAACATTGACTTTGCTGCTTTCATAGCTAAATTAACTGGTTCAAAAATATACGGAGTGCTACTTCATGACAGGGAACTTCAGGAATCGCCCATTCCCAAAATGTCTTTGGTGTCAGCATTAAATGATGATTTAGTTGGTTCTGATCAGGATGCGGAACAGTTGATATTTCAGCACCATGAACAACTGTTAAAAGACTCTTTTGAAAGACGTTATGTGTCCTGTTGTATTCATTTTCATGAAGGTGCCGCAGTAAACGAAATAATTCGGGAAACTCGGTTTGCAGATATGGTTATAACTGATGCAGGCCTTTCATTTGATCGAAATAAACAAGAAGGTATTCCTTCAAAGTTTGTCAAGAAGCTATTAACCCAATCAGAATGCCCGGTTATTATTTCCCCATTTTACTTCAATGAAATAGAAGAAATTGTGTTTGCTTATGACGGTAGCCGTTCTTCTGTATTTGCTATCAAACAATTCACCTATCTGTTTCCGCAATTCTGTGATAAGAAAGTACGGCTGATACAAGTGGCTGATGATATCACTAAAGATGTTTTTGAAAAGGATAAACTAAAAGAGTGGTTAATGATGTACTACAATGAAGTAAACGTTGAGCTACTGCATGGCGAAGCCGATGAAGAGTTATTTAAACACCTGCTGGCACAAAAAAATAAGTTCCTGGTAATGGGTGCTTATGGCAGAAATATGCTATTACATCACAGTGCTGCAGACTTACTACTCAAGACACTTGACATACCCATTTTTATTGCTCATCTGTAAAAGCCTGCCATATGAATACTTTAGCTAAAAATGACAATGTTCAACCTGCTTTGAATCAGCAAAACAGAAATAATACCTTAACTGCAATTATTACACAGCTGCCTGTATTCAAAGAAGATTTTTTCAGTGAAAGAAAAACATCAGAAGACAGTTTTTACTTTCATTTTCATCATGATAATGATCCTGTGGTGGCGTATTCCGCTGTGTCTGATAACCAGGAAGTACTAATCGTACATAACACATCTAGCAATGAAGCGATAGAAGAATATGTATTGGTAGATGAAAATGTAAACAGCCATACCAAGCAGATGAAAGCTATATATGGTTACACTACAGGTAGCTGTATTCAAGTATTTCGTGCTAGCAGAACTGGTGCTGATAAAACATTTGTAAAACTTTATTTACAACCAAAGCAATTGGTTATTTTAAAAAGTACATAAGTATAAAACATCTTCACTACGATAATACCCTTAGAACCTTTGCATTAAAAAGCCTGACTGTAAAGCCAGGCTTTCTTATTGAATTATTTAAAGAATTTCGGATTGTTCATCAACACTATCCCAACGCCAATTTTTTACTTCAGGCATATCAACACCATGCTGCCTAATATAGCAATTATGTTCAATTAATTTGTTCTGCATTAGCTGTTTAAGATAGCTGGCTTTATCTCCCAATTGTGGTAGATTATCTAGTGTATTTATTACCAAATGATAGCGATCTAGTTCATTTAAAACAGTCATATCAAACGCAGTAGTGATAGAGCCCTCTTCCTGATAGCCATGTACATGTATATTTTTATGGTTTGCTCTTGCATAAGTAAGCCGGTGAATGAGCCAGGGATAACCATGAAAAGCAAAAATGACTGGTTTGGTTTTAGTAAACAGGCTATCAAAGTCTATATCGCTTAAACCATGTGGGTGCTGCTTTTCCGATTGCAGCTTCATTAGGTCTACTACGTTAACTACTCTTACTCTTAATTGTGGCATGTATTCTCTTAAAATAGAAACAGCCGCCAATGTTTCCAAAGTGGGGACGTCACCAGCACAAGCCATTACAATATCTGGTTCTGTTTTCATATCGTTACTAGCCCACTCCCAAATGCCAATTCCTTTTGAGCAATGAATGATAGCTTCATCCATCGTAAGCCATTGAGGCGAAGGATGTTTACCTGCAACAATTACATTTACGTAGTGCTTTGTTCTTAAACAATGGTTGGTAACTGATAGCAAGCAATTGGTATCTGGTGGTAGGTATATGCGAACAACGGATGCCTTTTTGTTCATAACCACATCTAAAAAGCCGGGATCCTGATGCGTAAAGCCATTATGATCTTGCCGCCACACATGCGATGCTAACAAAATATTCAACGAGGGCAGTTTTTTGCGCCAGGGAATACCAGCGGTTACTTTTAGCCACTTTGCATGTTGGTTGAACATAGAATCAATGATGTGTATAAAAGCCTCATAGCAATTGAATAATCCGTGCCTTCCTGTAAGTAAGTAGCCTTCTAGCCAACCTTCGCACTGGTGTTCGCTAAGCATTTCTATTACCCGCCCATCTTGCTGTAAGTACTCATCTGTTACTTCAGTAGTAGCCATCCATTGCCGGGTGGTAACTTCAAAAACGGCGTTCAGCTTGTTAGAAAGCGTTTCGTCGGGACCAAACACCCGAAAGTTTCGCTGTTTATCATTTAGGCGAATGACATCCCGTATAAACTTTCCAAGTATAAGTGTATCACCGGGCCCAGCTTCTCCTTTGTAAGCAAGTGGAAATACATATTCCTGAAAAGATGGTAGTCGCAAATCACGGGTTCCATTCCCGCCATTGGTTATCGGGTTCGCTCCCATGCGTCGTTCACCTTTGGGTGCCAGTGCTACTAATTCAGGAAGCAAACATCCTTCTTCTGTAAACAAATTTTCAGGCTGATAGCTTCTTAACCATGCCTCCAGTTGTCGCAAATGTTCTGGATTGTGTACAGGATCGGTTAAAGGAACCTGATGGGCTCTAAAGCTACCTTCTACCAATTTGCCATCTACTAGCTTAGGGCCGGTCCATACTTTAGGTGATTTCAAAATAATCATTGGCCAAACCGGTCGTTCTGAAGTGGTTACTAAGGCAGCGCTCAATTTTATTGCCTGAATGGTTTCTACTACCTCGTCCAGCACCATTGCCATTTGCAAGTGCATTTGTACAGGATCATCACCTTCTACGAAATAAGGTTTCCATCCATAGCCAACAAATAAGCTCTCCAGTTCAGTTATAGGAATACGGGCCAATAAACTAGGGTTGGCTATCTTATAACCGTTAAGGTGGAGTATTGGAAGTACTACGCCATCAGTTACCGGATTCAGGTACTTGTTAGAATGCCATGCTGTTGCTAATGGACCCGTTTCTGCTTCGCCATCGCCTACAACACAGCAGGCAATCAGATCAGGATTGTCGAATACTGCTCCGAAAGCATGAGATAAAGAGTAACCTAATTCTCCACCTTCATGCATAGAGCCTGGACATTCGGGTGATACATGACTAGGAATACCTCCAGGAAATGAGAACTGTTTAAACAGCTTTTTCATTCCAGCCTCGTCTCTGCTGATGTCGGGGTAATATTCACTATAAGTTCCTTCCAGATATGTATTGCTAACAAGGGCCGGGCCTCCATGGCCGGGGCCGGAAATATAGATCATGTTAAGATCATACTTATTAATAATCCTATTGAGATGTACGTAAGCAAAATTTTGACCTGGCGTAGTTCCCCAATGACCTAACAACGTATTCTTAATATGTACTGGCTGTAATGGCTCTTTTAAGAGCGGATTGTCTTTCAAGTAAATCTGACCTACAGAAAGATAATTTGCCGCCCGCCAGTAAGCGTCCATTTTTTGTAAGAGTTCTTTAGTCAATGGATGGCTTTCTTTTATAATGGCTGATTCATTCATTGATGTTGCGTTAAGTAATTATAGAAATATATTATACAGAAGTAGATATAACTCTTCTGCTCTGAACAATAAACGTAGTACAGCACATCTCTTGTTTTTATAATTGTTCTCATGACTAGGTATAACCACAGTTATCATAGGCATTGACGCTTATCATTTCATGTGGTACACTCACCAAATAATTTTGAGTTAAAACATAGTTGTATGAAAAATGTACTGATTGCCAGTGATAGCAAATACTTTCCTGAAAGTGCATTTGAGTATGCGAGGAAAATAAATGAATTGGAAGCGGTGTTGCTGACCGGCATATTCCTTCCACAATTTAATTATGCAACTTATGGAAGTTATGCTTTTCCTGAGGCTACACCAATTAGTTCCAAACTGATAGCTGGTTTAGATGATGATACCCAACAACAAGTGATTGCCCGTTTTATAACATTATGTACAGAACATGATATCGAATACCGAGTATATGAAGAACCTGATCCTTTTTTTCTACCTAAACTAAAGCAGGAAACCCGCTTTGCTGATTTGTTGATTATTTGTAGCGAATCATTTTTCTCAGCAGATGAAAAAGATGTACTAAATGAATATTTACAGGATACACTATCTGTATCTGAATGCCCAATTCTGTTATTACCTACTCATTACGATTTGCCTAAGTTAAATATCATAGCTTACGACGGAACGGAATCTTCGGTATATGCCATCAAAGAGTTTTTAAACTTGTTTCCAGCATATAGTGCAAATGAAACGATAGTGTTTACTGCATGTATTGATGAAACAGATGGATGACCTTATCAGGAATCCATTGAACATCTGGCGAAATGTCATTTTCCAAATGTCCA
>CAXTDG010000139.1:0-9378 GCA_964242675.1 uncultured Chitinophagaceae bacterium | reverse complement strand
CTGTACAGCTTTTTATGGGTGGTGGCCTTAGCGGGGGCTAGTGGGACGGTGGTTACGGGAGTAGCACTTGTAGTTGGAACGGCGACAATTTTTGCTACTTTCAGAAACCATTCTCCAGCTTCTACTTCATAGTCGGTATCGCATTTTTGCAGGTCTATGATTCTTTCGCCGCCCAGCTTGCTCAGCCGTAGATCTAGGTCTTCGGCCGCCTGGCAAAAAAGCGGGTAAGATGTATCGCCTAAACCAAGTACACCATACTTCAGTTTCGCCAGCGAAAGAGCTTCGGTATTTACCTGCTCATAAAACTTTTTGGCGGAAGCAGGTGGTTCGCCATCGCCTTGCGTACTTACTATTGCAAACAGGTATTCTTCCTTTGCCAGGTCGTTGAACTTATATTGATCCAGCCCGGTAAGCTTAACGCCAATGCCGTGCTTTTTGGCAGTAGCGGCAAACCTGGTAGCCAACCGTTTGGCATTGCCGGTTTCGGTACCGTAAAGCATGGTGATTTTCCGGTTAATAGTGCTTGCAACTTCCGTAGTAGGCGGAGCAACATCAGTAGTTGCTCCAATGCGGGCAGCTATAAAACCAGCCATCCAGGCAAGCTGTTCCCGGCTCGATTTATTTATTAAGTTTTCGAAAAGCGTTGCATCAGGCTGTGCTAACATGGGCATCTGCATTGAGTAGTGAAAGAGATAGTAGCGGAGCAGTTACCGGAGCGAAATAATTGCCGACTAAAGCACTATTGGCTACCCAGCCAAATTGCTGGTGCAATGCCGCTACTTTGCCTACAATAAGCAGGGACGGCGAGGCAAATGACAGGTGCTGCAATTCATCGCCAAACGAATAAACCGGGCAGGAATGCACCCGCTGAAAAGGCGTAGTGGCTTGCTCTACTACAGCAATGTGAGTGTCGGTAGAAATACCGTTTTTTACCAGGTGTTCCACTGCCTCACCAGCCGTATCGGCCGACATGTAAAAGACCAATGTGTCTTCTGTGGCGGCTAGTTCCTTCCAGTAAGTTTCGTTGATAACTGTGGCATTGTAATAGGTTAAAAACCGGACTGCTGTAGCGTGGTCACGGGCCGTAAGGGGGATGCCTGCATACGCTGCCGCACCCAATGCCGCCGATATACCGGGTACAATTTCATACGGAATGTTGTGCGCCTTCAAGATTTCCAGTTCGTCCAGCACATTGGAGAAAATGGAAACGTCACCGCCTTTCAACCGCACTACCAGCTTACCCATTTTTGCATACTGCACCATCAACTGATTGATTACTGCCTGCGGGGTAGAAGCGCCTTTGCGGCATTGTTTGCCCACAAAAATAATTTCCGCTTTTTCGCTGGCGTACAATTCCAGAATTTCTTCGCTCACCAGCCGGTCAATCAAGATCACATCGGCCTTTCGCAGCCAGCGAATGGCTTTGGCGGTAATGAGTTCCGGGTCGCCGGGGCCTGCACCTGCCAGTATCACTTTGCCCGTAGCGGCGGTTATATTGTTCAGTTCTGTCATTCTTCTTTTATTGAAATAATACTCCAGCCACTGTGTGGTTACCGGTTTCATCAATCAAAATGGCCCGGCCATTAGCAGGCAGCTTATCGTAAGTATCCAGCACTAGCGGAGCTGCGGTTTTAAGTGTTGCTTTTACTACTTCATTTTGCCGCACTTCGGTTTTGCCGGTTACGTGTTCCAGGGTGTTTACATCTATGGCGTATTCAAGATTTTTTACGATGGCTTTTACCGTACGGCTGCCTTGTTGTAGCAGGTAAGTATTGCCGGTGCGGAGTGGCTTTTCGTGTAGCCAGCACAGCACCGCTTCCACATCTTTACTGATAGCTACTTCTTCATCTGCTTTCGTCAGTATATCACCCCGTACAATGTCAACATCATCTTTTAGTAGCAGCGTTACACTTTGCCCGGCGAATGCTTCAGCCACTTCTTTTCCCCCAATTTCTATTTTATCAATGGTGCTTTCCAGGCCGGAGGGCAACACCTTCACCGCATCGCCAGTGCGGTAGATGCCGCTTTGTACCCTTCCTGCATAGCCCCGGTAGTCATGCAGTTCTTCCGTTTGAGGACGAATTACATACTGTACCTGAAAGCGACTATCAGTTAGGTTGGTATCCTGATTAATTTCTACTTCCTCAAGGTATTGTAGCAGCGGCTTGCCATCATACCAGGGCATGGCTGCGGAAGGTTCAACGATGTTATCTCCTTTTAGGGCGCTTACCGGTATATAGGTAATGTCTTTCAGGCCCAGCTGTTTTGCTACCTGGCTGTATTCAATCACAATGTTGTTGTACACATCGGCGGAGTAATCTACCAGGTCCATTTTGTTGATAGCCACTGCAATATGCTGAATGCCCAGCGTAGCCGCAATGATGCTGTGGCGGCGGGTTTGCTCTACAATGCCATTGCGGGCATCTATTAAAATGACGGCCAGATTTACGTTGCTGGCACCCGTAACCATGTTGCGCGTGTACTGAATATGGCCTGGTACATCGGCCACAATAAACTTCCTCTTGTCAGTAGAGAAATAGCGATAGGCTACATCAATGGTAATGCCTTGCTCCCGTTCGGCACGGAGTCCGTCGGTTAACAGGGCCAGATCTATTTCGCCGTTCACTTTGTTCTTAGTGCTTTTCTCAATGGCTTCCAACTGGTCGGAAAGTATGTTCTTGCTATCGTACAGCAGGCGGCCAATAAAGGTGCTTTTGCCATCGTCTACACTACCAGCGGTTATGAAACGGAGGAGGGAAATACCGGCCCCATGTCCCCCAACGGGGGAACTTAGATCGGTCGTCAAACTTTTTTCTTCGGATATAGTGTCAGGCATAGTTGTTTACTTATTTCTTGTTCTTGTGTTCCGGTTCGTGGTGATATGAATTGAGGCGGTAGTTATTTAATTTCATTGACATCAGTGTAGTCTTTCTTACTCCAAATTCCAGGACCTGCATGGTCACCTTCTTCAAAATCAAGCCTAATAAAGTTTATACCTTTAATAGAAGTTAGGTTAATTATTGTTTCAGCTAAGTATTGAGCTGCTCCGCTTGAACCCATTTTTTGTGTCAAGATGTGGCTGTCAGGAATATTTAAATAGAGTGTGTCTCCAGACTTCTTTACTTTTTTAAGTGGTATGCCTGTGTATCTGGAGTTGAGACTGGCAATTATTGAGTCTTCATTAATATTTTTTTTGACGTTTTCTACAATTTTTCTTTTGGTTTTTGCTTCAAAATCAATTACCCATATACTATTATTAAGGGTATTTCCATAAGTGTCAATTGTATTTTTTACTTCCTGTTTTACTTTGACTGAAGTGTCTGAAGATTTGGTTAGACTATCAACTTTTGAGTTCTTTGTGGTAGTCTCATTGCAAGCCAGAAGCAAAAAAACAAAGCTGATAAATGCCAACAAGTGTTTGTAATATTTCACTACGAAATGGGTTTCATTATAACTCGTATTTATAGCCAAGCAAGTTCCCCCGTTGGGGGACAGGGGGCTAGAAATACCCGTTCTTCTTTCTATCTTCCATCGCTGCTTCGGTTACCCGGTCGTCCATGCGGGTTTCGCCTCGTTCGCTGACACGGGTGGCAATAATTTCGTTGATTACGGTATCAATATTCAGTGCGTTGCTTTCAACGGCAGCGGTACAGGTCATGTCGCCAACAGTGCGATAGCGGATCTGCTTTTTTACAATATTGTCCGTATCATCCAGCTGCATGTAAGGCGATACCGCAACCAGTTGACCGTTGTAATCAATCACCTCTCTTTCGTGGGAGAAATAGATAGAAGGCAGGTCAATACCTTCCCGGCGGATATAATTCCAAACGTCCAGTTCCGTCCAGTTACTAATAGGAAAACAGCGAACGTTTTCGCCCTTATGAATGCGGCCATTGTAAATGCCCCAGAGTTCGGGGCGTTGCAGCTTGGGGTCCCACTGGCCAAATTCATCCCTTACAGAAAAGATGCGTTCCTTGGCACGGGCTTTTTCTTCGTCTCGGCGGGCACCACCAATGCAGGCATCAAATTCAAACTCTTCAATCGTATCCAGCAGGGTATAGGTTTGCAACGCATTACGGCTGGGAAATTTTCCTTTTTGTTCTGTAAGCCCACGCTTTTCTATTGTGTCTTCCACCTTGCGTACAATCAGCTTTTCGCCTAATTGTTCGACTAAGGCATCTCGAAAATCCAGTGCTTCAGGAAAATTGTGGCCCGTATCAATATGTACTAGTGGGAAAGGGAATTTACCGGGACGGAAGGCCTTTAAAGCCAGGTGAACCAACGTAATAGAGTCTTTGCCACCGGAAAAAAGCAGGGCCGGCCTTTCAAATTGCCCGGCAACTTCTCGCATAATATGGATGGCTTCCGATTCGAGCTGATCGAGATAGTCTAACTGATATTTTTTATCCATTCAATAGTCTTAATAAGTTCGTAGTACCTTATCCAAACGAGCAGCGGCTTACACTTGTTTAAACAGCAAAGCACTTCCGTAAGTGAAGTGCTTTGTTATAGTAAACCGGTAAGGCTATTAGAAAACGTTGCAATTCACTTATCTGTCCCCACCAGGGCGGGGTTGGAAGTAGCACCCATCTTCAGCGTCTGCTGAAAGGGTTGCCAAGGCGTTATCGGGCCATTTCCCTCTGCCTTTCTGGATAAGTAATAGTAAGAACTGCCGCAAATATAAGATGTAGAACGAATTAGTCTACTTGTTTGGTGGACTTTTTAGAAAAGTTGGCTTTAAATCCAGAATTGCTCTTTTAAAACAGCCCTGCAGCCTTGCCCAAAATCCGAAGGCTCCAGAAAATTACTAACGCACCTACGCCAATAAACATAGTTTTCAACGGTAGCTTGCCGGAAAGCCTAGCTGCTATAGGCGAGGCGACGACCCCGCCAATGATGAGCCCGGCAATGATTTGCCAATGGCTAATACCTAGCACGCCGAAGAAGGTCAAAGCGCTAGCTACGGTAACGAAAAACTCGGTGAGGCTTACGGTGCCAATTACAAAACGGGGTGTACGGCCTTTTGCAATTAGCGTACTGGTAACCAAAGGCCCCCAGCCACCACCACCAAACGAATCCAGGAAACCACCTGCCCCGGCCAGCCAGCCAGCGTTCTTTATTTTCTTGGGCACCTGCTTTTTTTTGAAGGCATTGGTAAGAATACGTACACCTAGTATCAGGGTGTAGAAGGCCAGCACCGGACGAATGTAGTTGGCATATTTATCACCCAGTTTCCAAAGTAGCAAAGCCCCGGCAACGGCACCCAGAATACCAGGAATCAACAGCACTTTGAATAGCTTTTTATTCACATTGCCAAACTTGTAATGGCTATAGCCCGATGCGCCACTGCTAAACATTTCGGCTGTATGAATGCTGCCGCTGATGGCTGGTAAATTAATACCTAAAGAAAGCAGGCAAATAGTAGTGGTAACACCATAGCCCATTCCCAATGCACCATCCACCATTTGTGCGGCAAAGCCTGCAGCAATCATCCAGAAAAAGTTAGGGTCCCGGTGTTCGGGCCAGGTTTTAATAGCTGTCCACACTTTAGCAATAGGAAGATTTTGGTAAATGAGATAACCTGCAAAAAGGACAAAAAATCCAACGATGATCCAGGTAGCCAGCTTGCGCCAATGCTTTGCATTTATTTTATTAATCTGCTCATCTGCAGCATCATTTACCACCGGTTTTTCAATCGCTTCTATTGTTTCTGGTTTCAGGTTGGGTGATTGATTCGTAAACATGAATTCTTTTATAATTACAACTATAGGAACAGGCGTTTACACCTGCTCCTACAAAATGGATTGATTATTTTAAGGGTGTGGGAAGTGAGTTTTTTCTTTTTAGCTTTTACTTTTTGCTTTCGATCTATCCAGGTCAAACGTAAGGGATGTATAGTAAAAGCCGCCAATAATTGGGCCGCCGATATACTGTATGTAGCGCTTGTTGAATACATTGGTTGCTCCCAGTTTTAGTGTAGTAAACAAGGCTGGGAAACGATGATTTACCTGTGCATCTACGGTGGTGTAGGAAGGTACCGTACCAACAGCCAGCGGGCTATTCCAGTAAAAAGTATTCTGGTAATGCAGGTTTACATTGAAGCCGGTATTTTTTACAATTTCGCTGTTGCCAAAAAATACGTTGGCAATCCATTTGGGAGTATTGAAAGCCGGGGTAAATGCATCTGTACCGGTTGTATCCAGCAGTTGGGCAAATGAAGTATTAAACCCCGCATTGAACTTCTTATAAAAATTATAATTCACTCCAACGGTAATTCCCCGGTTACTTACTACGCTGGTGCTGTTCGTCCACATGCGGTACTTGGTAGTGCGGGCTGTGTAGGCATACGTGGCGGTAGTGTCGTTGTCTACACCAATCGTTCCTTTGGCAGGTTTGGCCACATCCAGCTGGCCAATAAAGTTATCGTAAATGTTATAGTAAAAGTCAATATCCAGCAATAGTTTGTTGTGCAACAGCACACCTTTATAGCCAGCCTCAAACGATTTAATATGCTCCGGCTGAATGTAGGTGTATTGCGTTTTTACCAGTAGGTTTTTATTGGTGGTAATGGCAGCTGTTTGCGTAGCCCCACTATTAATTGATTTATTGACCGCCGCCGTAAAAGCCGTAATGGAAGCCTGTGTGTAAGAGTTTTCAAATACACCTAGGCTCTGCGAAATAATGGGCAATCCACCGAGCCGCCGTGAACCACCATTATTTACATAACTAAACCCCTCAAACAAGGTGGGGAAACGAAAGCCGTTCTGGTAACTTACCCGCAGGTTGTGAGAATTGGTTGGGGAATACACCAGCGCTACACGGGGATTGAATTTAGGGTTGAAATATTCGGCTTTGTCAATGCGTAAAGAAGCAATTGCTTTTAGTTTGTCATTGAATATCGTTTTAGTTGCCTGCACAAAACCGCCATAGCTGGAGTAGGTAAATGATTTGTCAGCTTGCTTAGGATCGTTGATGCTGGCCGGGTTGATGAAACTGTTGCCATCCGGTGTAATGAAGTAATTGCGATAGTTGAAACCAGTCAGAATTTGCACCTGCGGAATCAGCCGCTCCCAATTGTACTGGCCTTCTGCATGTACAAAAGAGGATTTCAAAATCAGGGCTGCGCCAACCGTATCCCAGTTATTGGTAGTGGCAATTTTATTTTTGACGTCGTTAAAGGCTTTGGTGCCAGGTTGGTAACGGCCACTATCGGCGTAGGATCTTGCCGCTGCCAGTGCTGCCGGAATGGTAGCCTGCTGACCAATGGCCCGGTTGTAACCGGTGGTAAAATCATTGTACCATTGCGTAGGTTTTTTAAAAGCCAGGTCAATGTTTTCGCCCAGCGGACGCATGTTGTACGAGTCGCCAGTGTTTTCGTTTGTATAATAAGCCTTTGCATAAAAATCCCGGTTGCGTATTTCCAGGCTATGCTGCTGAATCTGCAACCCATCCAGCCGTATACGATTACCCCGCTGATACACATTGCTGGCCGTACCAATGCGGTAGGCGTAAGCAATAGTGGTAGAAGAATTCAGCTTGTAATGCAGGGCTGCATCCAGTTTGGCGTTTTTTACTGCATAGTCAGTCAGGTCTTTTTCAAAATAACCGGTGCGGGCCACTTCGTAGCGTTTGCCACCCAATGTTATGGTGCGGCGGTCGCTGCTTTCATCGCCATATTTATTAATTAAATCCTGCGCCGGGTTGGCAGCACCTACTAATCCCTGGGAACCATTGGTACCAGTAGGAGAGTTGTACTGATCGGTGTGGTCGTCGGCTATCCAGTCGGTGCCACGGGTGTAGCTAGCATTTATTTTAAAAGCCAGTTTTGGGGTAAATACCTTTGCAAAACGGATGGCCGTTTCGGTGTATAAGGCTGGGTCATGCAGCGTACCATCTACATGGTTCACCGCCGTTTTCTGGTAAACGGAAATGCCTTGGTATTTAAATGGATCTTTCGTTTTTAGATTAGAAATACCGCTGATGGCATTCAATCCATACACCGCAGAAGCCGCACCAGGAATGAGTTCAATGCTTTCAATATCCAGTTCGGTAGGGCCAACGGTGTTAGCAATGGGTGCACCAATGCCGGGAGAAATATTGTCTACGCCATCTACCATTTGCAGGAAACGGGAATTGGTAGTGCCCGCAAATCCACGGGTGTTCGGTACTTTAAAACCGAGGCTCAGCGTTGTCATTTGTACACCTTTCAGGTTTTCAATGGCATCGAAAAATGAGGGTGCCGGGCTTTCTTTAATAGCCTGCAGGCCCAGTTTTTCAATGGAAACCGGTGATTTCAAAATGCTTTCCGGTATGCGGCTAGCACTTACAACCACCTGCCCTGCAAAGAAGTTTTCTGCATTTAGCCCAATGGCTATAGTGCCGGAATTGCTGCTAACTGAAAACTCCTGCGTTTTAAACCCAACCGAAGTTACTACCAGCGTAACGGGCAACGGCTGAGTGACTTTCAGGCCAAACGAGCCGTCATCTTTGGCAACCGTTGCAGCATTGCTGCCTTTCACTTTTACCGTGGCTCCAGCTAGTGACTGATGATTGACAGAATCATAAATTTTTCCGGTGATGATAAATCCGGTTTGCGAAAATGCGGTTGCAAAAACCAACACATTAATCAGTAAAAACAGGGTCGTTTTAATAAACATAGGCTTTTAGAATTGCGACAAGCTGCGGCAAATATAAAAGTCTACTAAAATAGTGGACATTTAATTTTACAAAATTTTTGGTCAGGCAGTTTTGCCTAGGTGTATTGTACGCCAGGTACGATGTAGAGTATTTTACCGCTAAAGGCAATAAACGCTAAGAAATACATCTTCTTATAGTGTCCGTTGCCCCTAAGCGGTACAGGTATTTGAAAATCAGCGTTTATTAGCGGGTGGCATCAGAAAGTAAAATCTACTTCGGTTTCCGGGTTGTCCAGCTTAAACGTTTTCTCCTGACCGCCATACCTTACTATATGCATATTGCTTTGTTGCGGTTGCCAGTCGTACAGCAATTTGTTGCTGATGTGCAGTTTCTTGAACGACCTGATGCCTTCAATTTCAAAATAAGCCCAGGTGTTTTCTTCACTTATTTCCCGGCCCACAAACTTTAGAGCGTAGGTTTTTCCGTCAATCAAAATTTTGAGGTGGCTGCTTTCGTAACGGTTGATAAGCATATCGTCGGCAGCTTTTTGAGGAGCAGCAGTACTAAGCAAATCAATTTTGGCAGCCGGGTAGTTTTTGCGAAGCGTTGCTTCCAGATCGGTGGTAAAAGTGCGGATGCTGATTTCCAGCTCGCCGGTTTTGGCGTTGTGGTTAATCTCGGTAGCCGATATATAAAACGGATGCAGCAGCAGGAGCCATTTGAAAAAGATAGCCGTCATAG
>CAXTDG010000138.1:1195-9383 GCA_964242675.1 uncultured Chitinophagaceae bacterium | reverse complement strand
GTCAGGATTTTAACTGAGAAATACGAATTGCCAACCAAGCTGAAGGTTAATTTTCAGGATGCATTACCCCTAATGAAAAGGGATAAAAAGGCAGAAGGCGATTGGGTGAGTTTTATTCTGCTGGAAAAGATTGGGAAGGCAAGGATTGAGAAGATAACGTTTGAGCAATTAGCCCAAGCATTTGAGCAACAGGATTAGATGATATTTAAAAGAGTATTTTGAAAGTAACCATACAATCTGGCACCATCAGCGGAACCGTAGCCGCAACACCTTCGAAAAGTGCTACCCAGCGGGCTTTTGCCGCAGCCTTGCTTACTGGTGGTATCAGCCACATCAGCAGTGCTGGTGCCAGCAACGATGATTTAGCAGCACTGGATATTATCCAGCAGTTAGGTGCAACGGCTAGCCAGAAGAATGGTAAAATAATCATCGATAGCAGTAAGTCTTTTTTAAAAAGAAAACTGGATGCAGATACGATTCAACTGAATTGTGGCGAAAGCGGCTTAAGTATTCGAATGCTTACGCCTATCGCTTCGTTAACTGAGCAGCCTGTTACGATTGAAGGGAAAGGCAGTCTACGAACCCGGCCAATGGATTTTTTTGATACTGTTTTGCCGCAGGTAGATGTAAAGATTGCTACGAATGAAGGTAAGCTTCCTCTAAACGTTCAAGGCCCGTTGATACCGCAAAATATCATAGTGGATGGTTCACTGAGTTCTCAGTTTCTAACCGGTTTATTAATGGCGTATTCAGCTGCTGGGGCCAGCGATGTAACCATTGAGGTAACTGACTTGAAAAGCCGCCCTTACATAGACTTGACTTTGCAGGTAATGCAAGATTTCGGTTTGCCCGTTCCGGTGAATGAAAATCATGAGCGGTTCGTATTTCCTCCAAAATCTGAAATAGCCCCGTCAGGAAAAATAGATTATACAGTAGAAGGTGACTGGAGTGGAGGAGCCTTTTTATTAGTGGCAGGTGCTATTGCAGGAACGACAGTGGTACATAATCTGAAATTAGACTCAGCACAAGCAGATAAAAAAATAATGGAAGCGTTGAAAAATAGTGGCGCTGCTATACAGATTATTGATTCAACTATACAGGTAATCAAAAATCAATTAAAAGCTTTTGAGTTTGATGCTACTGATTGTCCTGATTTATTTCCACCGTTAGTTGCACTGGCTGCTTATTGTGAAGGCGATACAACTATAATAGGTGTAAGTCGCTTAGCCAGCAAAGAAAGTGACCGAGGACTGACACTACAAGAGCAGTTCGGGAAAATGGGTGTTGAAATTTTACTGGAAGGCGATATAATGACCGTTAAAGGTGGAAAACCGTTAAAAGGCGCTGCAACCCATTCCTGCCACGACCATCGCATTGCTATGGCTTGTGCCATCGCTGCTCTAGGTGCAATCGGTGAAACAACTATTGAAGCCGCCGAAGCGATTAATAAGTCTTATCCTGATTTCTATCAACATCTTCAACAATTAGGGGCTGCCATTGCAACCAACTAAAAAATACTAATCAACGAGTGAACAGGTGAATCTGTGAACTTGTGAATTTATCATCATGAATTCATTCGGCCGTTTATTTCGGGTTTCCATTTTTGGCGAGAGCCATGGCAATGCAGTGGGTATCACACTAGATGGTGTGCCACCTGGAATTCCATTACAAATAGAAGATTTTGAAACGGATTTAAAACGTCGTCAGGGCGGTTCTCAAAAAGGAACAACGCCTCGTAAAGAAGACGACATACCAAATCTGCTTACTGGTGTGTTTAAACATCATACCACTGGCGCTCCACTAACCATACTTTTTGAGAACAAGAATACCCGTTCCGGGGATTATGAAAAACAACGGGCAATACCTCGTCCGGGCCATGCAGACTTTGTGGCCAGTAAAAAATTTGAAGGATTTGAAGACTTCAGAGGCGGAGGACATTTTAGCGGCCGACTGACCGTTGCATTGGTTGCTGCCGGTGTAGTGGCAAAAAAAATAATATCTTATTTGGCGGAAAAGGAAGCTGAAAAACCTGCTATCACTGCATTTGTAAAAGAAGTTGGCGGCGAGGCAGATATTGAAAAGGGCTTACAAAAAG
Source organism: uncultured Chitinophagaceae bacterium (assembly GCA_964242675.1). Lineage (GTDB taxonomy): Bacteria > Bacteroidota > Bacteroidia > Chitinophagales > Chitinophagaceae > JAZKFT01. The sequence continues at coordinate 7,288 of CAXTDG010000138.1, read as the reverse complement.
CGATCGATGCAAAAGATTCCGTCGGAGGAATCGTAGAATGCGAAGTGAAAAACCTACCGCTTGGCTTAGGTGAACCTTTCTTTGATTCTGTGGAATCTTTATTAGCACATACTATATTTTCCATACCAGCCGTTAAAGGTGTAGAATTTGGCGCAGGGTTTGCCTCAGCCCGTATGTTCGGACAGGAACACAACGATGCTCTTTTAAATGTTCAGGGTCAAACGCTAACGAATAATGCCGGTGGAATTGTAGGTGGAATCACTAACGGAAATAATCTAATATTCAGAATTGCTGTAAAGCCAACATCGTCAACGCCTATTACACAGAAAAGCTTGAATGTTGAAACTAATCAGGTAGAGGAATTCTCTATAAAAGGTCGCCACGATTTATGTATTGCACTTAGGGTGCCGCCTGTGTTGGAGGCAGTAACTGCAATGGTAATTTGTGATTTGTGGTTGCAGATAAGACGATTAACTAAGTAGCTTTTAGCTTTGTATATAACACACTCATTGTTTTGTTGAAAATTATTTATCACAAAACAAAATTGAAATAGTACTGAAAAATAAAACCATATTCTATCACAATTCGTAATTCTATTAAAGTATTAATTCCAATAAATTAAGCTTGCTCTTATTTACGCTTATTGAGCGTTCACTTTTTTAATCATCAAATAAACCTATCATGTTCAAAACGTTTTTCTCTCAAAAAAGAGGGACAGATAGCGATATGCCTATCGCTAGCTTTTCCCGAAGAAAATTTCTAGGTGTTGCCGGCGCAGGAGCTGGTGTATTGACACTTGCAGCTTGCGGTAAAGATGACGACGACAATCTCGGTATTAACCTAGGTAGCGGTGACATAGGTATTTTAAATTATGCTTATGCGTTAGAGCAATTAGAAGCTGCATTTTATACACGTGTAATGGCTTCTCCTTATTCAGGAATGACTGCCATTGAAACAACCTATTTTACTGACATCAGAGATCATGAAATTGCCCACCGGGAATTTTTCAAACTCGCAATAGGTGCTTCAGCTATACCTGCACTAGAGGTAAATTTTAGCTCTATCAATTTTGCAGATAGAACAAGTGTAATAAATACTGCAATAGCTTTTGAAGACCTAGGTGTTTCTGCTTATAATGGTGCAGGGCCACTAATTACAAACGGTGATTATTTAGTATTGGCAGGGAAAATTGTTTCTGTAGAAGCTCGTCATGCCGCTATGGTTCATGATCTTATGACAAATGGTAGTTTTTCTATGACTACAGATACTAATGGTCTGGATCAGTCTCGTACTCCTCCACAAGTACTTGCAGTAGCAGGAGCATACATTACTACAAAAATCAACGCCAGCAATTTACCAACCAGCTAAAACATTATTATCATGAATTTCGAACATATTTTATCTGCAATAGAAAAAGTTGACCCTGAAGTATATGACAGGCTCGACACCCGCCGCCATGCCATGCAACGCTTCCGTACAGTAGGTAGCCGTATTGCACTAGCTGCAATTCCTGGTGCTATTGGTGCCATATTTTCAAAAGCTTATGGACAAACAACCAGCACTCCAAAAGATATTTTGAAGTACGCTTTAACGCTAGAATACCTTGAAGCTGCTTTTTATGCCAAAGGTTTAGCAAATGCTGCTGTTATTGGCATTACAGGTGCTGCACTTGGTGCAATTACTAAAATAGGTGCAGATGAAACAGCTCACGTAAATTTCCTTAAAGGAGCTATTACTGCCATTTCCGGTAGTACAGCTGCTGATGTTGCATCACCTAATATTGACCTTTCAGGTGGTGGTAGTGCTGCAGGTACTGGTCCGTTTGCCGGCGCTTATCTGGCAGGTGGTTATACAACCTACTTGGCGTTGGCTCAAACTTTTGAAGACACCGGTGTAAGAGCTTATAAAGGCCGTGCAAAAGAGTTGACTAAAAATGCTTATTTAGGTGCTGCTTTGCAGATTCACTCCGTGGAGGCTCGCCATGCTGCACATATTCGCTATATGCGTAGTACACAAGGTGGTGCAACTATTCCATCTGGTGTTGTTGTAAAGCCTTGGATAACACAGTCGCAATCTGGTATTACTACCGGTAATGCTACTTTGGATGCAGCTATTTCAGCAAGCTATACTGGTGCTACACCAGAAAGTACAGCTGTACAAGCTACAGTGCCTATTACCAACATTGGTGGACAGACTATTAGTGCTAATGCTGCAACAGAAGCTTTTGACGAGCCGCTGACACCAGCAGAAGTAATTGCTATTGTTCAAACAAATGGCAAGTTCCTTTACTAGAATATCTTCTTCTTAAAAAGCCGCCTGACATCAGGCGGCTTTTTTGTTTTATAAATTATTTGAAACAGGTGACAATAAGCAAATTTATCATCTGTGATGAGTATTATTATTAAGAAAGCAAGATACTTGTGCCACTAAGTTATGTTGATGTAAGGCTCTGGTAATATTCTGCTGAATAGTTGAAAGCCTTAGTTTCGGGCTTTCTTTTTTTATGCAGTCATTTCAGCAGTTGGGCGATCAGTTTCAGGAATATTTTTCGACGGAACATTTCCCAGATACAACGCCGTCATTATACGATCCCAACCGCTATTTTTTGCAGTTGGGTGGCAAGCGTATCCGGCCGGTATGTGTGCTACTAGGCAACGAACTTTTTTCTGATATTCATGCTGATGCTTGGCCAGTAGCTACCGCCATTGAACTCTTCCACAATTTTACGCTAATACACGACGATATTATGGACAATGCTCCACTGCGGCGGGGTATGGAAACAGTACATGAAAAATATGGTTCCAGTACAGCTTTACTGGCTGGAGATGTAATGCTGGTGCAGGCTTACGAGTATCTTAATAAAGCAGCCGGTAATTATTTGCAACGTATTGTATCCATTTTTAATCAGGCAGCACGGCAGGTGTGTGAAGGGCAGCAACTAGACATGAATTTTGAGCGGCAGGAAGGCGTAACGTTGGAGGATTACTTGCACATGATTACTTTAAAAACGTCGGTGTTACTAGCGGCAAGTCTGCAAATAGGAGCCGTAGTTGGTGGAGCTGGTCAAGGCAATGCGGCTCATTTATATGAGTTTGGTAAAAATCTGGGTATTGCTTTTCAGGTGCAGGATGATTACCTGGATGCTTTTGGCGACCCTATGAAATTTGGTAAGCAGGTGGGGGGTGATATTATGGCGAATAAAAAAACCTTCCTGCTACTATACGCCATGCAGGCCGCTGATGAAGCGGATAAAAAAAAGATAGAAGCACTACTACAGTCAGATCATTTTGATAAGGTGGAAATGATGCTGGATATTTTTCGTAAGTACAATGTAGATGAATGGGCAAAAAAACTGAAAGCGGAATACTACGAAAAAGCAATGCAGCACCTGGAAGAAATTGCTGTGATTTCTTACCGCAAACAACCACTACAGGAATTAGCCAGCTTCCTGATTGATAGAGAAGTATAATACTATGTTGGTTGTATCTGTTGGTAATTTACAATAGCTGTTGGACAATGCATATGATTGCTGTATTTTGATTGCCCAAACTACAACCTATGTCGCTGCTTAGAAAGAAGTCTATTTCTGCTATTTTAAAAGATGCCGAAGCTGGCTACCATGATGGTGAAGGACATGGTGCCTTAAATAGGGTGTTAGGCGTAAAGGACCTTACAGCTTTTGGTATAGCTGCCGTAATAGGTGCCGGTATATTCAGCAGTATTGGTAAGGCTTGTTACGATGGTGGCCCCGGCGTTATTTTCCTCTACATTTTTACGGCCATTGCCTGTGGTTTTGCAGCACTTTGCTATGCTGAATTTGCTAGTACGGTGCCGGTTTCAGGCAGTGCTTATACTTATTCGTATGTGGCCTTCGGCGAAATCTTTGCTTGGATTATTGGCTGGGATTTATTGATGGAATATGCCATTGGCAATATTGCGGTAGCCATTTCGTGGAGCGACTATTTCACCGGATTATTAGATCATGCCGGGCTGCATGTACCGGATTGGTTAACTATGGATTATACTACGGCGCATCATGGGTTTGAAGAAGCTACCAAACTGATCAGCGGCGGACAGGCGCTAACTACGCTTGATGAGGCAATGCAAGAGCGTTTCCTGGCCTGGACCACAGCACCTCAACTGGGTGGCTTGCACCTGATTATGGATTTGCCTGCACTGATGATTGTAGGACTGATAACAGCTGTGGTTTTTGTGGGGATAAAAGAAAGCCGCTCCATGAGCAACATTATGGTAGGCATTAAACTGGCGGTTATCTTCCTGGTAATTGTACTGGGAGCCTATTATTTACATCCCGATAACTGGAAGCCTTTTACCCCAAATGGTATTGGTGGAATTTTGAAGGGAGTATCCGCTGTATTCTTTGCCTATATTGGGTTTGATGCTATTAGCACCACGGCGGAAGAATGCAAAGATCCACAACGGGATTTGCCTCGAGGAATGATTTATTCCCTCATCATTTGCACAGTACTGTATGTGTTGCTTGCCCTGGTGCTTACGGGTATGGTAAAATACACACAGCTAAACGTAGGTGATCCGCTGGCCCTGATTTTTGAAGCCCGTGGCTTGAAATGGATTGCTGGAATTGTATCGGTTAGTGCAGTTATTGCTACCGCCAGTGTACTGCTGGTTTTCCAAATGGGGCAGCCCCGCATTTGGATGAGCATGAGCCGAGATGGACTGCTGCCAAAAATTTTCAGCCGTATTCACCCTAAGTATAAAACGCCTTCTTTTTCCACAGTGCTTACCGGTCTGCTGGTAGCTATTCCAGCCCTGTTTCTAAACCTGGATGTAGTATTGGCACTTACCAGCATTGGGACGCTGTTTGCTTTTGTTTTGGTGTGCAGTGGCATTCTGGTATTGCAAAATATTCCAAACCGCCCACAGAGTAAATTCAGAGTGCCTTACGTCAATGGAAAACTTATTGTACCGGCGTTCTTGATATTGGCGATTGTACTTGTAATCAGGTATAATCCAACTCATTTTCAAAATATTTTCAGTTTAGAGGGCTTCCCGATGGCGCTGTTTTGGTTGGTAGCTATCATAGTGTCTGTTCTTACTTTTCTGAAAAATTTTTCTCTTATTCCGGTGTTGGGATTAACGAGTTGTTTTTACCTGATGGCGCAGGAAAACCACTCGAACTGGCTTCGGTTTTTGATATGGCTAGTGATAGGGTTGGTAGTGTACTTTAGCTACGGCAGGCAAAATAGCCGATTGGCAAAAGACCCAAGCTTAGCTGCCTGACAAAAGCGACATTCACCCGGCTCGGTTCAACAATTGTTATAAAGCTATTATGAAATTTGAAGTTGGCGATAGTGTAGTGATCAAACACAACAACGAGGATGGTAAAGTTGTGGAAATCATTAATGATAAAATGGTGTTGATAGAAGTACGAGGCGTAAAGTTTCCAGCTTATACCGATCAGTTGGATTTTCCGTATTTCAAGATGTTTAGCAAGCAGGCGGTAGTTCCCGTAAAAAAGCAGCCGGAAAAAAAATATATCGACGATGTAAAACGGGAAAAAGGAACGTCTCGTTATAAAGTTGCAGAAGGCGTTTGGCTTACTTTTTTACCCGTGTTTGATAAAGACATTTTTGATGATGATGTGGTAGAAAGTTTCAAGCTGTACCTCGTCAATCAAACACAAAATGGTTTTGGGTTTAAGTTTTGGCTGCGGTACAATAAAGGCTCAGAAGACTTTGAACTAAAAAATGAAATTTTTGCGCTGAACGATTTTTACCTGATGGATATTTCGTTTGAGTCGCTGAACGATGGCCCTTCTTTCGATTTTGAATTTTCCTTATTAAAAGAAGATAAAAAGAAGGCAGAATTTAGTGAGGTATTTTACAAGCCAAAAGCAAAGCAGGTTTTTCAAAAAATAGAAGAAGTGCGTAAGCAAGGCAATGCTACTTTTTCGCACCGGTTGTTTGAAGCTTACCCCGATAAGGTAGAAGTGCCAAAAGAGGCTCCGGTTGATGCTTTTGCCAAGCTGCGCAACGCTGGTTTTAAAGTGTACGATGCCAAGGAAGCCCGCAAACATATTGAGCCTGCCCAGAGTGTAATTGACCTGCATAT
>CAXTDG010000138.1:0-1185 GCA_964242675.1 uncultured Chitinophagaceae bacterium | reverse complement strand
CAAATTGAAGAAAAAGTTGAACTTTCAGATAAATTATTACAGTTAAACAAAGTATTTAAAGCTGAAAGAATACGCGAACATTTAGAACCCGCAAGAAGTGAAGTTGACCTGCATATAGAAAAACTACACGACAAGCCGACATCGCTTTCCGTACCCGAAATACTGCATTTGCAATTAGAAACTTTTGAAAAATACCTGGAACTGGCGGAAGTTCATCACTTGAAAGAATTTACGGTGATACATGGCATTGGTACCGGCAAGCTACGGGATGAAATACACGACCGGCTTAAACACAAAAAGGGTATCAAAAGTTTTGTGAATCAGTATCATCCCTGGTATGGCTACGGTGCTACGCAGATATACTTAGATTAAGTAAATAGTTTTGAGGCGTGAATCGTCTATCGTCAATGAATTCAAAAGATTCAGTCTGTCGTTTGTTCTTCTTCCGGACTTTCCGACTTTCGGATTCTCTATGGCAAATCACAAATCATAATTCCCTGAATCATAAATACATTTACCGCCGCTGCAAAGCTGAGCTATCGTGTTCGCTATACGGCGGGCAAGGAAAGTCTGGACAGCATAGAGCAAACTCATCCCGATAACGTCGGGAAGTTCTGAGCAGTCAGGATTAAGATAGTGCCACAGAAAATAACCACCGTAACAGGAAAGGGTGAAAACGTAGGGTAAGAGCCTACGGCTTCGGTTGGGAACAGGCGAAGCGGGTAAACCTTGGGTGCTGAAATGCCACGTATAGGAATCATTAGGGGCGGCTCGTTCCTGTTATCGGTTTTTTAAACCGGCATGGGTTCCAGGGTAGGCAGATTCATCCGGCTAGCAATGGACGGAGCAGATAAATGATAGCATCCGCCTTTGGTGGAAACAGAATCCGGCTTATGAAGCTTTGCAGCTTTTTTTACAAACCTTATCAAAATCAAAAAGGTCTGCTGTTGTTACACAGCAGACCTTCTTTATCATATAACCGTTTCCGGTGAATGAACTAAAAAAAGCACCAAGCTTTTTTAAATGTCAGCCGAAGCTGCTACTTAACTTACTAACCCGGTGCTTGCAAATGGTCCGGTTAATTTATCTGACAAAAAAGCTTACAGTTCAAAAAAACGTCCGGTAAAGGAAACTTAGTCAATCTGCAATTTTATCTTTTCGAGATGCTTTACCCTCTCAATTGCA
>CAXTDG010000137.1:0-9402 GCA_964242675.1 uncultured Chitinophagaceae bacterium | reverse complement strand
GAATTAGGCCCTGTAGATATTTTAATTAATAATGCGGGTACGGCATCATTCGGTGGCTTCCTGGAATTGGAGCCTGCGCAGTGGGAAAACATCATTAAAGTGAACCTGTTTGGCGTGTACTATGCCACCCGTGCCGTGCTGCCGCAAATGATAGAACGTAAGAGTGGCGATGTTGTGAACATTGCATCAACCGCTGGACTGCGGGGTGCACCGGTTACAAGTGCATACACGGCTTCGAAAGCGGCACTAATTGGCATGAGCGAAAGCCTGATGCTGGAAGTACGTAAACATAATATTCGGGTAACGACGCTAAACCCCAGCACAGTGGCAACTGACCTGGCGGTGGAACTTAAACTGACGGATGGTAATCCAGATAAAGTAATGCAGCCGGAGGATTTGGCGGAATTGATTATTGCTGGGTTGAAACTGAATAAACGCGTGTTTTTGAAGGATGCGGCGATTTACTCAACGAATCCGTAGGAGTTTTCACCACATAAGAACATAAGTTTACACAATAGGAGCACAAAGACTTTTTTAGAAATTATTAGACTTTTATACTCTTATCTATTTGCGATTGTAAGGTAGTTGCTCAATACAATTTTTCAAAATAGTTAATCCTTCTTCAATACTGTTCACGTCAACCTTTTTTTCGTCAGGTGGCAATGTCAAAAAGAAGTTTCCGTTAACTGGCTCCCAGCGTTTAGGAGCTATGCAAAGGAAATTACAAGGATTGTCATTCCATTCACGAAAACAAACCCTGCCAATACTAGAATAAGGTTGGAAATGCTTTAAAACGGGATCTGTTTTGGCAATATTTAAAATTTGAATGCAATTATTAAAATACATGCCCTCACTACTATATTCCCCGGCAAAAAAGTGATTTTTAATGTTGTTCCATCCCTGTTCTTTTTTAGGATCATTATCTTTTTTCTGTAAAAAGAACCGCTTAAATACTTCAACCTCTGGAAATCTCTTTTTGAATTTTTTAATTGACATTTTTTTATCCAGCCAAGAGGCAATCATTAAAGCAACTTCAATAGGATGAGATTGAAGACAACGTAAATAGCAAAAGTTGTTAGTCTTAAAAGAGATGTAGATAAATTCTTTGTAAAAGCCAGCTGAAATGCTTCGACGATTTTTGTTTGCCCATGCACAATAGTCTGGAAATTTAGCCCCTTCCCACAAGCCAAGTTTGATAGTTGATTGCATCTCATCAAGATGTTTTTGTAATTCGTATGATAAGTTCATAGAAGATTTTCTTCCATTATAATTTTCCAAAATTAAAACACCCGCTTCTGCCTGGAAGCGGGTGTTTTTTATAAAAGAATTTATTTAGAAAATATACTTTGTGTTCAGGAAGTTAGAACTCTGATCGTTGATGATTTCGTTCAGCACTTTTTTGTTGTTGTCGTTGAGTTTGGTAGCCACAAGAGAGCGGATAGAGAAAGATCGAAGAGCATCTACTACACTCAAAGTACCTTCTGCACTGTCTTTGCGGCCGGTGAATGGAAATACATCGGGGCCTCGTTGGCACTGGCAGTTGATGTTTACCCGGCTTACCTGGTTTACCAGCGGGTCAATTAGGGCAGCCAGTTCATCGGCGTTCTGGCTAAACAGGCTTACCTGCTGCCCATGCGGCGACTCAATCAGGTATTCAATGGGCTCTTCAATATTTTCGAAAGGCAGCACTGGAATAATTGGTCCAAATTGTTCTTCCCGGTACAACTTCATTTTTTCGTTTACGGGGTATACAATGGCTGGGTAAAAGAAGGATTCAACCGAAGTACCACCATTTTCATTTATAACCTTTGCACCGTTGGCTTCTGCATCAGCAATGCATTCTTTCAGGTAATCGGGTTTACCCGGCTCTGGTAGCGGTGTTAGCGCTACTTTATCTTCCCAGGGCATTCCAAATTTTAGCTTGGCTACTTCGGCACTTAGCTTTTGCAAGAATTCGTCTGCACAACTTTTGTGAACGAAAATAATTTTGAGTGCCGTGCAACGCTGCCCGTTGAAAGAAAGTGAACCCAATACCGTTTCTTTTACCGCTAAATCAAGATCGGCATTAGAGGTGATAATGGCTGCGTTTTTAGCATCTAAGCCTAAGATGGCCCGTAGCCGATTGAGCTTTGGATGTTCTTTCTTCAATTGACTAGCTACCCGGCTGCTGCCAATAAGGGTCAGCACATCTATTTTACCAGTTTGCATTAGCGGCGTTACAATCACATTGCCCCGGCCATAGATGGCATTTACTACACCTTTCGGAAAGCATTCTTGGAAGGCTTTGAGCAATGGGTAATGCAACAACGTACCATGTTTCGGAGGTTTGAACAGTAGTGTATTACCCATTATCAGGGCCGGAATAAGGGTACAAAAAGTTTCATTCAACGGATAATTGAATGGCCCCATGCATAGCACTACGCCCAAAGGACTACGACGAATCTGCGCTACAATACCTTGTTCTTCTTCAAAGCTGCTGCCTTCCCTATCCAGACCTTTCAAGGCATCTATGGTAGCATGAATATATTCTACGGTGCGGTCGAACTCTTTTATAGAATCGGCATACGATTTCCCAATTTCCCACATGATGAGCTTTACCACCAGGTCTTTTTGCTCAACCATTTTATTGGTAAATTTTTCCACTGCCGTTATGCGATCCGCCACCGGCATGGTAGGCCATTCACCACGGCCATAGTTATAAGCCGCCACGGCTGCATCCAACGCTTCCATCGCTTCCGTAACGGTACAAACCGGGTACGAGCCAATTACTTTACGTTGCAACGAACCATCGGCAGCAGGCACACATACCGGCGATACAACCGTATGCATAGCCCCATTCCATTGGCGCATTTCGCCATTTACCAGGTATTCATGCTGATTTACCTGCTCCGGCAGTTCGTACTGCTTCGGAATCTGGTCTTCTGCTACAAATTTTGATTTGATTTCTTCCTGAAAGGTCATTTTGTAAATGTTTTAAAGGAGCTTGTAAAGCTTTTAGTTCAAAAATTTTTAAATAGCTCAGATTAAACAGCTAATGAACAAGCTCTTCTGTTAAGCTATAATCTATTTCAGTAACAAATATTATTGCTACTGGTGCCTCCTTTTTCAATAGTGATTCAACACCTTATATTTCTATTCCGTCTATCGTAATAGGTTTCATACGAGGAACTAGTATGTGCATAATAAGCCAGCTTAACAAATAAGCACCGCCACAAATGGCAAACATGATATAGTAAGCCGTTTCGATCTGACCAATGCTGCGGTAGTACACAAACATTTGTTTTTGCACAAACAAGCTAAGTGCTATACCACCTAAACCACCTGCCATGCCTCCAATACCCGTAACGGATGCAGTAGCCTTTTTAGGGAACATATCGCTTACAGTTGTAAAAATGTTGGCACTCCAGGCCTGATGTGCTGCAGCAGCAATACCAATTACACACACTGCCAGCCAAAGATTGATTCTGCCTAATACCAAAGCAAAAAAGATAGGTAATACACAGAATGCATACAGTAGCATAGAGGTTTTTCGAGCTCTGAAAACAGGCCAGCCTTTTTTAATCAGATTTAAAGGTAGCCACCCGCCTCCTACACTTCCAACGGTTGAAATAACATACACCAGCGCCACCGGCCAACTAGCTGCTTCCAGCTTAATATGATATACACTTTCGAAGAAATCAGGCAACCAGAAAAGGTAAAACCACCAGATAGGATCGGTAAGGAACTTACCAATAACAAATGCCCAGGTTTGGCGAAAAGTCAACAGTCTAAACCAAGATAGCTTTGGCTCCGTTATAATACTTTCTGCAACTGGTTCTATTTTGCCTTCATCACTATTGATGTACTCCAGTTCGGCTTCTGAAACTTTTTTATTTTGGGAAGGTTTTGTGTAAAAAATAAACCAGAACACCACCCATACAAATCCTAAAACACCGGTGAGTATAAATGCCAATTGCCACTCGTAATGTGTAATGATATAGGGAACTGCAATAGGTGTCACAATGGCCCCGATGTTGGCTCCGGAATTGAAAATACCGGTAGCTAATGCCCTTTCTCTTTTAGGAAACCATTCTGCCACAGCTTTAATAGCAGCAGGGAAGTTGCCGGCTTCGGTAAGGCCTAACGCACTTCTTACAATTCCAAAACCGAAAACGGTACTCACAAATGCCGTACAAACACCTGCAAGGCTCCATAAAAATGTGTATACCCCGTATCCTATTTTCGTTCCCAGCTTATCAATTATTCTACCGGCCCCCAACATTCCAATGGAATAAAACAACTTAAAAGCTATCTCCACATTCGAATAGTCAGCATCGGTCCAGTGATACTTCTCAGTGAAGGTTGACTTCATGAAGCTGATCACATTACGATCAATATAATTGATCGTAGTAGCAAAAAATACCAAACCGCAAATAGTCCAACGGTATTTGCCTATTTTTTCATTGACAGTTGCAAGCGTTGACGGTGGCTGCATCATTTTTTAACTGATTTTACTGTTTCAATTACCTCTTTAGTCAGTTCTTCAATTTTAGCGTAATCCTTACTCTCCAACAGTGACTTACTAATAAGTTTGCTACCCATACCTACCGCTACTACACCAGCTTTAAACCAGGCACCAATGTTCTCTTTCGTAGTATCTACCCCACCAGTAGGCATAAACATCACGTTGGGGAATAATTCTTTGATGGCACTCATAAAGTCTGGGCCTAAAATATTACCAGGAAACAGCTTTATAAACTTTGCTCCCAGCGATTCGGCCCTGATGATTTCGGTAGGTGTCATACAACCGGGTACATACAGCATATCGTTGTCGTCGGCCACTTTAGCGGCTTCTTCTACCAGGCCGGGGCTAATGATGTAGTGGGCACCAGCATCTACAAATGCTTTGGCTTGCTCGCCATTTTTAATAGTACCAACTCCCAGGTACATGCCTTGCAGTTCGGTATCGCACACTTGCCGCATGGCTTTGAAGTTTTGTAGGGCTGCTTCGCCCCGGTTGGTGTACTCCACCGTTCTTACACCGGCCCGGTACAAGGCTCGTAGTACTTCAATACTTACTTCTGTGTCTTTGTAAAAAAACAGCGGCAGAAAACCTTGCTCCTGCACCAAACTTAGAATTTCAGCTTTTTTGCTCATATGGATAAAATGGAATGAATAGCAATTTTGTGGCAGCGTCCACTTCCCGAAAAGTGGTGGCGAAAGGTACAATAGGCCGACAAATGAAAGCAGAATAAAAAATGAGTAGCCTAAAATTGGTGCAATCGTTTGCGAATTTTTCCCTTCATTTTCGCTTATAACATTTGCCCGCTGTTCATTTTTGTAGATATTTGACCGCCATATGATAATGACACGGCCCATCTCCGCCGTTCATTGTTTTCTGTAAACTCAATAATTCAGATAAAATGTCTAAGAAAGTTGTTACGCTCGGCGAAATAATGCTGAGGTTGTCTACTCCCGGTTTTGAAAGATTTGTACAGGCTGACAGCCTGGATGTAACCTACGGTGGTGGCGAAGCCAACGTAGCTGTAGCAGTTACCAATTATGGATTGAACGGCGTGTTTGTAACCAAAGTGCCGGACAATGCCATTGGCCAGGCTGCCATCAATCACATACGCCGCTATGGTGTAGATACACAGTACATTGCCCGTGGTGGTAAACGCTTAGGCATTTATTTCCTGGAAACCGGCGCCAGCATGAGAGCTTCGCAGGTTATTTACGACCGTGCCGGTGCTTCTGTTGCCGAAATGGACATTTCTGAATTTGATGTAGATGCTATTTTGGACGGTGCTGATTGGTTCCATACAACCGGTATTACCCCAGCCCTAAGCGATAAAGCTGCTGCCCTGACGGAAGCTATTTTAAAAGCTGCTAAAGAAAAAGGCATCACTACCAGCATTGACCTAAACTACCGCAAAAAACTGTGGAGCAAGGAAAAAGCCCGTGAAGTAATGACCAAGCTTTGCCAGTATGTTGATGTTTGTATTGGTAACGAAGAAGATGCTGAAACGACGTTAGGTTTCAAATCGGAAGGTACCGACATTACAAAAGGTGAACTGAACCTGGACGGCTACAAAAGTGTGTTCCAGCAGATGAAAGAGAAATTTGGTTTTAAATACATTGCCAGCACCCTGCGGGAAAGCCATAGTGCAAGTGATAACGGCTGGAGTGCTTTGGTGTATGATGGCACTGAATTCTACCATACTAAAGAATACTCCGTTCGTATTGTTGACCGTGTTGGTAGCGGTGACTCATTCGCTTCTGGTTTCATTTACGGCTTGGTTACCGGTATGCCGCTTGGTGATGCTGCTGAATTTGGTGTAGCGGCTTCTGCCCTGAAACATACCATTCCAGGTGATCTGAACCATGCTACCCTTTCAGAAGTGGAAGGCCTGATGAAAGGCGATGCCAGCGGACGGGTACAACGCTAATATTTAATTGGGAATGGATAATTGACAATTGATAATAATTTCTTTTGAAGCTTGATTATTGGTTTGCAATTATCCATTTTTCATTATCAATTATTCACTATCAATTGTCAATTCTATTTTATGGTTATAGACGATTTATCAAATTCAGGTCGGTATGCAAGCTTGCACCCGAACCTGGCAAAAGGTTTTGAGTGGTTAGCCGCACAAGACCTAAGTACTATTGCAGTAGGTAAATATGAAATCAATGGGAAAGATTTGCATGCTGCGGTAAGCGAAAAAGACGGCACAGCGAAAGAAGCGGCCAAGTTTGAAGCTCATGAATTATATGCCGATATTCAACTGTCGCTTACTGATGGTGAACTTTATGGTTGGAAGGCCCGCAAAGATGTGACCAGCCCCAGCACTGAATACAATGCTGAAAAGGACGTGACTTTCTTTAGCGATGAGCCAACGACTTACTTTACATTAAATGACCGACAGTTTGCGATCTTCTTTCCGGAAGATGTTCATAAGAGCAATATTGGCGAAGGCCCTATCAGAAAGCTGGTTGTGAAAGTGAAATTGTGATTGCTTTTTTGCGATTTATAAAACAGGGTTTGCCAATGGCAAACCCTGTTTTCGTTTATAACAATAAATAATAAGCATAAAAAAACTGCTCCTAGATATGGGAGCAGTTTTACGGCCGGCAAGGCCGTCAGATGTTTTTACCGACACACTACGGCTAATTATGCATTAACCGAAGGTGTCCATGGCATATCTGTAGATTGCATGAATACCTCCTTTTCTTTGGTGAATTACAGACCTAAAAATACGAAAAACCCTCGCTTAAAAATCAAGCGAGGGTTCTTTCACAAAAAATTTTGTGCCTTGTTATTTACCGTATCCGGCAATCATTAGGGCCGCAGCAGCAAGGCCCACATCTTTCAACAGATTGGTCATTGCCATCCCTTTTGCCATAGCATCTACGGCATGGGTATAAGCAGGTATATGTATAGTTCCAACAAAAATGAAAAGCATTAATGCCAACAGGTAGCCAGCCAGCTTACTTTGTATGTTTATGATAATAGCAATGGCTGCCAGCACAAACGCCCCTCCGGTAATATAAACCCAGATGACACCCCCCGGCAAAAAGGCAGGGACTGCGCCTTGCATCATACCCGCATTTAGCAGGTGGTTAGCGCCAAAGAATCCCATGACAATGGCATACAGAATGGTTCCAATACGGTAAGCAGGATTGTTCATAGACAGATGATTACAGGCTGAAATTAATAGGTTGCCCTATAAGTGCAATAATCTTGCCCTGAAAGTTTTGCACGATCCTGCTTTTAGAAGAGAAAGATGACAGAAATCAGTTGGCAGATAGCAGTCAGCAGAAATACAAGGATTACATACCGAATTATACTACAAATACAGAAATCAACCTATTGAAAAAAAAATCGGCAGTCAACAGGTTACGGTTCTACCTGCTGACTGCCGACTATTATCTACTGACTTTCTTATTCCTCTTCAAACTTTTCTGGTCGCATCTGCGGAAATAACAGCACATCCTGGATGCTGGGTTGATTGGTCATAAACATTACTAAACGATCTATACCAATGCCAATACCGCTGGTGGGTGGCATACCATATTCTAAGGCCCGCAAAAAATCATTATCAATAAACATGGCTTCGTCATCGCCCCTATTCATTAGCTCTAGCTGGTCTTCAAAACGCTGGCGTTGATCAATAGGGTCGTTCAGTTCGGTGTAGGCATTAGCAGCTTCTTTACCGTTAATCATCAGCTCAAAACGCTCAACCAGTCCGGGTTTACTACGGTGCTTTTTGGTAAGCGGACTCATCTCCACCGGATAGTCGATGATAAAGGTTGGCTGCACATACATGTGTTCCGATGTAGCACCAAAAATTTCATCTACCAACTTGCCCTTCCCAATTTTCGGATCAACCGGTATTTTTAGTTGAGCACAAACTTCCCGTAGCCCGGCTTCGTCCATTTCGCTAATGTCAATGCCGGCATTTTCTTTAATGGCATCGAAAATGGTGATGCGTTTGAACGGAGCTTTAAAACTAATGGTATTATCGCCTAGTAGCACTTCTGTAGTGCCGTGCAGTGCCAAAGCAATTCGCTCCATAAGCTGCTCGGTGATGTCCATCATCCAGAAATAATCTTTATAAGCGGTGTACCATTCCAGCACCGTAAATTCCGGATTGTGAGTACGGTCCATGCCTTCGTTGCGGAAGTTGCGGCTAAACTCGTACACCCAATCGAAGCCACCTACAATCAGGCGTTTCAGGTACAACTCGTTGGCTATTCGCATAAAATACGGCACATCCAACGCATTGTGATGCGTAGCAAAAGGCCGGGCAGCAGCACCACCGGGGATGGGTTGCAGCACCGGTGTATCTACTTCAATAGCACCTCGTTCGTTCAGGAAATCACGAATAGTATTGATGAGCTTGGTACGTTTTAAGAACACTTCCTTTACCTGCGGATTTACAATCAGGTCAGCATAGCGCTGGCGGTATTTAAATTCTGGATCGGTTACTTCGTCGTAAGCATTGCCTTCTTCATCCCGCTTTACTACAGGTAGGGGCTTCAGGCTTTTAGCCAGCAGTGTAATGGTTTGTACATGCAGGCTGGTTTCACCAGTTTTGGTAATAAATACATAGCCCGTTGCGCCAATAATGTCGCCAAAATCCAGATTGTGTTTTACCAAATTGTCCCAAAGGCTTTTGTCTTCGCCGGGGCATATTTCATCCCGTTTTACATACAATTGAATGGTGCCCAGGCTATCCTGAATTTTGTAAAAGATAACCTTGCCTTTATCATTTACACTAACAATGCGGCCTGCCAGGCAAACCTGGGTATATTCCTCTTTATTCTCTTCGGTAAAATTTGCCTTTATATCGGTTGAATAGTGAGAAACAGGATATAATGGCGCCGGATAGGCATCAATACCAGCGGCCTGTATTTTTT
>CAXTDG010000136.1:0-9407 GCA_964242675.1 uncultured Chitinophagaceae bacterium | reverse complement strand
CTGCAATTCAATTCCCCCTTTCACCTGGTTGTTTTCCGACACCACTAGCGGCGTACCACCATTCTGCGAAATGTCCTTCACTTTAGCGGCCAGTTTTTCCGGGAAAGTGTTGCCAGCATTAGTCACCATTTTGCGGATGGTGTCCTGTGCGCCTTTACGAATTGAACGGCCCCCAAAATTGACACCACTGCTACGAGTTTCAGCGGTAAACTCAATGAACTCCATGTTGCTTTCTTTACGCATTTGTACGCCTTTTTGCGAAGCCAGTTCAACGATGGATTTTCCTTCCGGTGTATCATCGGCCAAAGAGCTTAAAGAAGCCAATTGAATAAAATCATTTTCGCTAATTCCATCGGCTGAATAAAAGTTAGTAGCCTTACGATTACCGATAGTGATAGTTCCGGTTTTATCCAGTAATAGTACATCCACATCACCGGCAGTTTCAACAGCCTTACCGCTTTTGGCTATTACGTTGGCTCGCAACGCTCTGTCCATACCAGCAATACCAATGGCACTTAGTAAACCGCCAATTGTAGTTGGAATTAAGCAAACAAATAAGGAAATAAATGCAGCAATGGTAATAGGCGTATTGGCATAATCAGCAAAGGGTTTCAGCGTAACGCATACGATGATGAACACGATGGTGAAAGACGCCAGCAGAATGGTCAACGCAATTTCGTTTGGTGTTTTCTGCCGGTTAGCACCTTCTACCAGGGCAATCATTTTATCCAGGAAAGTTTCGCCGGGTTTGGTGGTTACTTTTACTACAATGCGGTCGCTCAACACTTTGGTACCGCCGGTCACGGATGATTTATCTCCACCTGATTCCCGTATCACCGGGGCACTTTCACCCGTGATAGCGCTTTCATCTATCGTAGCAATCCCTTCAATTATTTCACCATCCATCGGGATTACATCACCTGCTTCGCACACAAAGCGGTCGCCTAATTGCAGTTCCGCAGAAGAAACAGTTTTGATCTCATCCACATGTATTTCGCCTACGGCAAAAAGTTTTTTTGCTGGTGTATCCTGCCGTGTCTTACGCAGGCTTTCGGCTTGTGCTTTACCTCTTGCTTCAGCAATGGCTTCCGCAAAATTGGCAAACAGCAACGTAAGAAAAAGTACGATGAAAACGGAGATGTTATAACCTAATGAGCCTTGTGTTTTATCGCCGGTGATAGCGGCGTATAACACCACTGCCAGCATGATGAAGGTGCCGATTTCCACAGTAAACATTACCGGGTTTTTTACCATCACTTTTGGGCTGAGTTTAGCAAAAGATTGCCTCAGCGCTGTACTCACCAACTCGGGCTGGAAGAGTGTTGTTTTATTATCTGAACGAGCCATGTTTATAATTTATAAGTCGGTTGACTGAGATTTATTTAATACTGAAATATTCGGCAATAGGGCCTAGGGTCAATGCTGGGAAGAAGGCCAGCGCAGCAATGATGATGATAACGGCAAACGTCATTAATCCGAAAGTGTAGCTATCGCTTTTTAGCGTACCGGCACTTTCAGGTGTGTATTTTTTCGAGGCCAAAATTCCTGCAATGGCTACCGGTCCAATGATGGGTAAATAACGGCCCAGCAGCAGTACAAAACCGGTGCTTACATTCCACCAGATATTGTTATCGCCCAGGCCTTCAAAACCACTACCGTTGTTGGCCGCACTACTGGTGTATTCGTACAGCATTTCGCTATAGCCGTGGTAGCCGGGATTGTTCAACCAGTTACCGGGTTTTACTGCCCAATCAGCTTCGGGGTGATGCACAATAACATAAGAAGACAATGCAGTACCAGCAAGGATAATTAGTGGATGCAGGATGGCGATGATGGAAGCAATTTTCATTTCCCTGGCTTCTATTTTTCTACCCAAAAACTCAGGTGTACGGCCCACCATCAGACCCGAAATAAATACGGCTATAATGAGGAAATAAAAGTAATTGAGCAGGCCTGCGCCGCAACCACCATAGAAGGCATTAATCATCATGCCCAGCATTTGCATGGCACCCGAAAGCGGCATGGTGCTATCGTGCATGGCATTTACGCTACCGGTAGAAATAATAGTGGTAAAAATGCTCCAGTACGATGAATTGGCCACGCCAAATCGTACTTCCTTGCCTTCCATAGCACCACTGGTTTGCGATACGCCCATAGCTGAAATAGTAGGACTGCCGTGCAATTCGGCATATAAGGCGGGTATCAGCAGACATAGAAAACCTGCCGTCATTACCACATAGATTACCCTCGACAATTTGCGGCGGTTGAGGTAAAAACCAAGTGCAAACAGCAGCGCTATTGGAACAATACCTTGCGCTATCAACTCAACCATACTGGTAAGGTAGTTGGGATTTTCCAGCGGGTGGGCAGAGTTGGCACCAAACCAGCCACCACCATTGGTACCAATATGCTTAATGGCAATCATAGCCGCCGCAGGGCCACGGCTCACGCCTACCGAATCGCCCTGCAAGGTTACAATGCTGTCTTTGCCTGCCCATGAAGTTGGCGTACCGTTAAAAGCTAAAACGATGGCTACTACCAGTGATAAGGGCAGTAAAATACGGGTGGTAGATTGAACGAAAAATACCCAGAAGTTGCCTAGGTTTTTAGTGATGCCTTTGGTGGCGAGTGCCTTAAATAAAACGAATACCGCAGCAATGCCCGATGCAGCTGATAAGAACATGAAAAGGGTTACGACGAATATTTGTGTGAAGTAGGTAAGGCCACTTTCGCCAGAGTAGTGCTGTAGGTCGCAGTTCACCACAAAGGAGATGACGGTGTTGAATGCCAGGTCGGGTGTTTGTGAGGGGTTGCCGTCGGGATTGAGGGGTAAGGAACCTTGTGTAAGCAGCAGGATGAAGCCATACACAAACCAAACTAAGTTGATGGTAAGGAAAGCTTTCAGGTGTTGCTTCCAGGTCATTTCTTCGGCAGGATTAATACCAGCCAGTTTATAAATCAGACGCTCTAATGGCGCCATAATATTCCAAAAAGTTTTCTCGCCTTTCAGCCAGGCGGCTATGCCTTTCCCTAAGGGAATAGCCAGCGCCAATGTGATGCCGTAGGTGAGAATGATGCCTATAATTTCTTTGTTCATTTTAGTAGTGAATTGTGAATGGTCAATGGTGAATAGTTGTTGCTATTTGAGCTTACCTTTTATCACCGTGATTACAACATGTTTTCTGTGGTCTTTCGTCCGTGGTCCGTTGTCTTTAGAATTTTTCTGGTTTTACCAACACGTAGCACAGGTAAATAAAAACGAGAATAGACAGGACGAAAAGGATGGTCATCATAGCTTAAATGTTTTCGAAGAAGTCAATAGATTTAAAGAAGAGCCAGAAGCAGAGAAGCCCGGCGAGTAGAAGCAGTGCAATGAGCATAATGCAATAATGTTTAGTTGTACTACTATTCGCAAATGCCAAACCTTTTCTGTAGTGGATGATGGATATAGGTCTGAAATGCTTTGCTGTATTGCGTTTGGTGGGTTTTGATTTTTCTTGCCAGAATCTCTAAAAACAGAAAACCCTTCCAAAATGGAAGGGTCTATTTTCAAAATGATAAAGTCATTTGTAGAGGAGGCTGCGTCGTACATAAGCTTATTCTGCATCAGTAAGTTGCACCTGTTGGCCTTCCGGCTGATAGAGCATAGCCGTGCAGAAACAATTCTTACACGACTTGGATTGCAGTGTATCATAGTTGATACAATTTTTACATTTATTCCAGAACTGTGGGTCTGTTGTAATTTCGGAATACGTAACCGGTTCAAAACCCATGCGGGTATTTAGCTTCATAATAGCCAGGCCTGTGGTGATACTAAAAATGCCAGCCTGAGGGTATCGCAGCCTGCACAAATTGAATATTACTTTTTTAATTTGAGAAGCCACGCCACGCCTGCGAAATCGGGGCGACACAATCATGCCGCTATTGGAAACAAACTTGCCTTCCTGCCATGCTTCTATGTAGCAAAAGCCTACCCATGTGCCATCTTGCGTTACAGCAATTACGGCTTCGCCCTTATCCATTTTACTGCATAAAAATTCAATAGAGCGGTGGCCGATACCCGACCCTCTTGCCTTAGCCGAATCAGCCATTTCTTTTGTAATCATAAAGGCGTATTTCGCATCCATTGTGGTAGCTTCTCTCACTATAATTTGTTCCGACTCCACAGTAATATTACCGCTGGGGTCTGTGCTATCTGAGTTGTTCATTTTCTTTCTGTTTGTAAAAATTCTTAATTGCCGGAACGTAGTATTTACTGCACATATACCGAATATAATTTGCATGGAATAATAGCATGCAGGCTTAGCCGTTTCTGTTTGTCTTCGGGCATGAGCGACGAAAAAGCAAATACAAATACATTTTCTATCGCCGCTTTTACCAGCCGGTTTCCCCGGTCGTATACATGCTCGGCTGTATTAAATATCTCTTTTACAACTAGCCACTCTTCTATGGCAATTTCCTTTTTAAGGTAAGTGGTCAGGTCGCCAATATTTTCGTACAAGTGCGTTCCTTGCCGGGAAGAATAGTGGTGTTCAATGCCCGCAAGGTGGTCATCAATATAAACCTGCACTTCATATTCGTTCATCATAACAAATGCATTTGTACGTATGCATCCAAACTGATTACCAGATTTATTATAAACCACGTAATGCTGTACTAGCAAAGGTTTAAGCACTTGTAACAAAATATGCTGTAAGCAAAAACCCTTTCAAAATGAAAGGGTTTGTTTTCAAAACGGTTGAGTTTGTAGGGCAGACACTTGGGTCTGCCCTTACTTGGCTATGCCGTACTCGTCCATTTTTCGGTAGAGCGTAGTAAGGCCAATATCTAGTAGTCGGGCTGTTTCAGTTTTGTTTCCTTTGGTATGTTGCAGCACTTTTTGGATGTGTTGTTTTTCTATAGAAGACAACGATAAATTGCTAGCTGTTTGCTGCGTTCCTTTTTGTATTTCGTAAGGCAAATCTTCCGGTAAAATTTCTGCCCCTTCCGTAATGATTTTTGCTCTATCCATTACGTTTCGCAACTCCCGGATATTTCCTTTCCATGCATATTGTTGTAGCAATTGCAAAGCGGTTTTGCTGATGTGTTTTGCAGGTGTAGAAGCTGAACGATTCAGAAAATAAGAAGCCAGTGCTGGAATGTCTTCAGCCCGTTCTCTTAAAGCAGGTAAGTGAATGCTAAACACATTCAGCCGGTAGTATAAATCCTCTCTAAAATGACCTGCTTCAATTTCTTTTTCCAGTTCCCGGTTGGTAGCCGCTATGATGCGAACGTCTACTTTGGTGGTTTTGGTATCGCCTAGTTTTATGAATTCGCCGTTCTCTAAAACCCGCAGCAATTTGGCTTGCAGTTCAATATTCATTTCGCCAATTTCATCCAGGAAAAGGGTGCCGCCATCTGCCACTTCTATCAGGCCTTTTTTGTCTTTAGCAGCACTGGTAAATGCGCCTGCTTTATAGCCGAACAATTCGCTTTCCAGCAGGTCTTTGGAGAAGGCGCTACAGTTAATTGCCACAAAAGATTTGGCGGCTCTGGGACTGGCGGTATGGATAGCATTGGCAAACACTTCTTTACCGGTTCCGGTTTCGCCTAATAGCAAAACAGTGGTATCGGTCACTGCAATTTTTTGTGCTAAACGAATGGCACTTTTGATAGCCTGGCTATCACCAATAATCTTCGAAAAGCTATAGCCATCTTTAGTTTCCAGCTTTACGGCATTTTTTTTCTGGTGCTGTACTTTGTCTAATGCTTGCTGTAGCAGCGGAATGATGCGGTCATTATCATCGCCTTTGGTAAGGTAGTCGAACGCTCCGTTTTTGATAGCCTGCACACCATCAGCAATATTGCCATACGCTGTCAGCAAAATAATTTCCGGCAGCGGGTATTTTGCTTTTGCCTCCCTAACAAAATCAACCCCATTACCATCGGGCAGTTTTACATCACACAGGATAATATCGATGGATTTATGCTGCAGTATTTCGTTCGCCTGCTTCAGTGTACCCGCCTGATGAATAGTATAACCTTCCAGTGAAAGAATGCGGCTCAGCAATTTGCGGAGCTGCTCTTCATCGTCGATAATAAGTACGCTGCCAGTTGCCATAGAGTAGGGTATAATGTGGACGCAAAAATGGAAACTAATCTGCAATCCACCGCAGAATATCCTTTACCATTTAGGATTTAAAATAAACTGTTTTAGTTCATCACTTTGCGAATAGCAATTGCCAGGTCAGTATGTACCGGCGGCATACTTACCAGCAGCTTTGGTCTTCCCTGATGTACTAATTTAAAATGCTCTACTTCCTCACCAGTGCTGGTATTCCATAGTACGACTTTATAATTCCCGACTTCTATAACCGGTATATGCAATTGAAAAGCTGCGGCCTTTGCCTCTTTTTTCACTAGCCTGTCTTTGCCCTTTGCATTGGTACGCAGTAGCCAAATGATGGCTTGCTTTTCATCGGCACAACCAAATGCTTTTATGCCAGCATCTGTTACTTCGATTTCTTCATTGATATTTCTCCGCTGAAAGTTTGGCCAATCAATAAAGGGTAAAAATTTAGATAGGGCAAGCTGTGCCTTACGCATGCCATGGGTAAGTACATGTGGTTGACGGTAGGGCCAGCGCATGCCGCCGCCTGCGCCGCCACTGGCAAAATGTGCCCATTGCATGTGTCGGAAGTATTCATCGTCGAAAGATTCTTTTAATCCCTTGTGGTTACGACTGTAGGATTTGATAGGGCCATGTTCGCTATCGAAAAAAGGAATGTGCGGATGCAAATGTTTAATCATTTCACGGGTGAGCCTGCCGGTAGCGATGGCTGCATCTACGGTGTTGCGGGGGCTGTCGATGGTGTTTTGCTCGTATAGGTGAATGGTGGCAAAATCCAGCGCCGGGTTCCGGTAAATGATTTCTGCTAAGTGCTGATGCTGTTGCAAGGTTGGACTAAAAACAGATACGGTTTGTAAGTGTGAACGACCATGGATTTCAATTTCTTTTTGCCGGAGGAATTGGCTGATGTCGTTGATGAAATGGGTGAAATGTTTTGTGGAATTACCGCCATGCGATGGGCGGATTTCGTTCCATAAATCCCAGCCGAAAAGTACGCCGCTGCTGCCCCAGCGGCCGGTGGCAAATAGCAATCGGTTTTTGATGGCTTGCCGCATTTGTAAGCAGTTAAGCCATTGGGTTCGTTTGGCGCAGGGGCCGCCGTTTGACTGATTGTACGGGTGATGGCTCCAGCGGCGCCACATCCAAAATGTATCGTATGGGGTAAGCAGAATTCGCAGGTCATATTTTTCGCAGAGGGCAAAAATATCGTCCCACAGTTGTACCATGTTGGGCTGGAAGTAACCAACTGGCTTTTCGAGGTAGCGATTCTCGCCCTGGCAGTATTCGAGCATGAGGCGCAGGCAGGTAACGCCGTGTGCTACTAGCCACCTGAAATGGCCTTCTACGGCCACTAAATCTTTCTGTCGAAAAGCTCCGGACAGGTCAGGCCAGGTGATGGCGTCGTTTTGGCCAATGGGTGTCCAGGATTGGCTGGTATCGATGATGAAATAAGGAGCATTGGGGGCTACGCTAATCCAGGGAAGCGGCGGTGGCACAGGTTCGGAAATCACGGGGGCGAAAGTAACTAACGTGCAAAACCTATAAGGTCTTTTTCGAAGTTCGCAATAGATTAAATGTCAAAATAGACCTTATAGGTTTATCGGAAACAAAGCTGCACAACTTGTCTCGACTGTTCGGGAGAGGTGCGCAAGGGATAGGAGGCAGTAGTCCACAGGCGGCGGAGGAATGGTAGAAGAAACAAAGCACTATCGTCACGTCGCCGAGGACTACAGCCGGATAGCCCGACCCGATAGGGATGCGCCCTAAAATGTATTGCAGTTTCTTATTTCCTTTTCTTTACAGTGGTTAAAAAGCTGACTATGCACAAACTCTGGAAGTGGCTGGAATACTGGGATCAAACGCTGTTTTTAAAAATAAACCGGGATGCTGCTAATCCTTTTTTTGATGCGACGCTACCGTGGCTACGAGAAAGCGGGTTGTGGGTTCCCCTGTATTTATTTATGGCCATTTTTATTCTATACAATTTTGGCTGGCGGGGGCTTATCTGGGCCGTGGGGTTTGGCATAGCAGTGGGCATGGCCGATCAGCTTAGCAGTCATTTCATTAAGTATGCCTTTATGCGGCTGCGGCCTTGCCAGGATCCGTTTTTTGCACCTTATATTAAGCTGCGGGTAGGGTATTGCCCTGGCAATCCCAGTTTTACTTCCAGCCATGCGGCTAACCATTTTGCAGTGGCGGCTTATGTGTACTATGCGGGCAGGCAGTATTTTGGAAAACACCTGGGCTGGTTCTTTGCCTGGGCAGGTATCATTTCCTTATCGCAGGTGTATGTGGGCGTACATTATCCACTGGATATTTTGGGTGGGGCGTTGGTAGGTATTTTTATTGGCTGGCTGGTGGCCAATGTGTACAACCGGCGGTTTAGCTTGCTAGCACCGGAGCGGTTGCCGCAGCAAACACTTTAGCGGGTATTTGCTGGAGTTCTACCCCAAACACCTCCGCAAATTCTTTCAGCAACACCTTTTTTACATGAGCCATTGGCACTTCGTAGCCTAACTCTTTTTTTATAGAAGTCACCTGTTTGTTCTGGATACCACAGGGCACAATGTGGCCAAAATAGGAGAGGTCGGTATTGACGTTTAATGCCCAGCCATGCATCGTAATCCAGCGGCTACAGCGGATGCCCATGGCGCAAATTTTTCGTTCCTTGCCGGGCATATCAGGATCCAGCCATACACCAGTTTCGCCTTTGCTGCGGTCACCTTTCAGGCCAAAGTGGGCAATGGTGCGAATGATGACTTCCTCCAGGTTGCGCAGGTATTTACCAATGTCGGTTCCAAATTTTTCCAGGTCCAAAATGGGGTAGCCTACCAGTTGGCCCGGCCCGTGGAAAGTAATATCGCCACCCCGGTTGATGTGGAAGTATTCAATCCCTTTTTCTTCCATTACCTCCGGAGAAATAAGGATGTGTTCTTTCTTACCACTTTTACCTAGGGTGTACACCGGGTAGTGCTCGGTGAGTAATAAATGATGATGCGTTTCGGAAATTTTTTCCGCCTCCTCACCATTGGGCAGGGCAAAACGGGCCGATTTTACCTGCACATTTTCCTGTAGCAATTTTTCCTGGTACTCCCATGCCGGTTGATAGTGGGTTAAGCCGAGGTCTTGCACGGTTATAATTTCCTTGCTCATTTTGTAAAGGTAAATGGTAAAGCAGGTGACAGCAAGCAGACGTGTCGGTTGAAAATTGGGTAGTGGTTTTGCCCTTTTAATGATGAAACTTAAATTATTAAAGCCATTGCACTTGTACCTATTTTTTTGCAGTATACTTCATTAA
>CAXTDG010000135.1:0-9417 GCA_964242675.1 uncultured Chitinophagaceae bacterium | reverse complement strand
CATCAGCCCGTTCAATAAATCAGCTTCCTCGGTAGCGGTAAGCGTTTGCGAACCACTTAATATACCAGAAGTGCCACTGGTATTTGTAAGCGGTACCAATACGGCAGCATTGTTCCCAGGTGCGGCTGGCGAATGAATATGCGATGCATTTACCGGCGAAGTAGTATTCTGGTAATCACCTGTTACTTCCAGCAAACGGGTAGCCATGCTGTATTTTGCTATTACGGTTCCAATACCCGGCGAACTATTAGTGGGTACTTCCTGGCTGGCTTGAAGGGTAGCTTTCAGGAAACGCATTTGAGAAAGCTTGGTTAGCTGTGCCCGTATTTCGCCACCGGGGAAAGGTGAGTTATGAATATTCACGTAGGTAGTTCCGTTCATCATCTGGATGATATTGGCCTGCGTAATGGGTGCTGCTACATGCAGCGTACCAGCCAAAGCGTTGCTATACACCAGGTTCAGAAAAACAGGACCATTTGCTCCAGGTGCACCGTCGTTGTGAATATGCGATGCACTGGCAACAGCGGTAAGACCAGAGAAGCTACCGGTTAAGTAAATAGAATCTACCGCATCATCAACAATTGCCCGAACGACTCCCATACCGGTAGAGGCATTTGCAGGTACCTGCTGGGCTCCCTGTAAGCGGCCATCAAAATATTCTGTTTGTCCATTGGCAGTTGGCCGCAACTGTGCCCGTATTTCACCATCCGGGTAGGTGGTATTATGAACATTTACATACATTAGCCCGGCTAAAATATCAGCTTCCTGTGCAGGCGTTAGCGTTGCCGACCCGGTGAGTGAACCCGTGGTACCGCCGGTATTGGGAAGTTGAATAATGATGGGTGCATTGGTGCCAGCAGCACCAGGTGAGTGGATATGTGATCCGGTGACTGCGGTAGCCAATCCATTGTAATTACCATACAAGGTCAGTAGGCGGTTGCTGGTATTGTATCTTACAATCACTACGCCGCTGGCGGTAGAGGCATTGGGCGGCACTTGCTGGCTACCTTGTAAAATTCCTTTGAAATATCGCATCTGCGATTGGGCCGTTGCTACCATGAGCAACAGGCAAAAAAGTGTAAAAACTTTTTTCATATGGGGCAAAAATTTAGAAATATTATAATGAAAAAAACAGACCTTTAAAACCTGTTGATTTTATTGACTCAAAAAATATTCGCTATGGGGAAATTTTCAGACAGCATACAGCCAGTACATCAGGCATTTATCGAAAAACAAAAAATGTTTTTTACAGGTAGTGCGCCGCTTAGTGGCGAAGGACATATCAACATTTCCCCCAAAGGCTTGGACAGCTTCCGGGTACTTTCCTCAACCCGTGTAGCATATATGGATATGATAGGCAGCGGCAACGAAACCTCCGCTCACCTACTGGAAAATGGCCGCATTACTTTTATGTTTTGCGCTTTCGATGGGCCACCCAATATTTTGCGCTTGTATGGCAAAGGCTACACGGTACTGCCGGGCAGTGCTGAGTGGGGAGAACTGGCCGATTATTTTGAAGTGCTGCCCAATACCCGGCAGTTTATGGTTGCTAACATTTACAAAGTGCAAACCTCCTGCGGTTTCAATGTGCCTTTTTACGAGTATACCGGCGAAAGAGACCATGCAACCAAGTGGGCAGCAAAAAAAGGAAGCGAAGGGCTAAAAGACTATGTTTTAGAAAAAAACCAGATAAGCCTCGACGGGCTGCCAACCGCTATTAGCCTGGTGTAACAGGCACTACCCTATTTTTTCGTTTTATTTATAAAAAGTTCCCCTTTATCTTTTTTTAAAATACCATCCGTTTGAAACGACTTACATTAGAAACCTATTTTCAGTTCAATGGAGGAGTTTAAGTATCAGGATTGTATTATCGAGTACCAGGATGTTGGCGCTGGCCCACTGGTGGTGCTGCTGCACGGCTTTGCCGAAACGGGTGCTGTTTGGCAGCAGCAGGTTGATTTTTTAAAAGAATACTTTCGGGTTATTGTTCCTGAACTACCCGGTGCTAACTGGAAAATATCTTCTTCCGCCGCTGATTTAAACCGGCAAACTGATATCTCCGTTTTAACGGCTCCATTGTACGATCTGCCAATAGCCATGCGGCAGGAAAACAAAATAGAAACGGCTACTATTTACCAATTGGCTTCGTCCGTAGATGCAATGGCTGATGCACTTGCTGCGTTATTACAAGAGAAGCATTTGGAACCGACTGTAGTATTAGGGCATAGCATGGGTGGCTACGTTACGCTGGCACTTGCCGAAAAGCATCCGCAATTGCTGAAAGCATTTGGACTGATTCATTCCACCGCTTTTGCCGATACGGAGGAGAAAAAGCAAACCCGGCGTAAAGGCATAGACTTCATTAAAAAGAATGGCGCAGAAGTATTTTTCAAAACATCGGCACCGGGGCTGTTCAGTGATGTATTTAAACAAAAGTGGCCGGAACTGATTCAGAAAAATATAGAACTAGCGGTAAAATTTGAGCCGGAAATATTAATTGCCAACTATGAAGCCATGATAGCTAGACCTGATCGCACAAACGTACTATCAGGCAGCGGTGTTCCGGTTTTGTTCATCATAGGCAAGGAAGATAAAGCTGCACCGGCCGCCGATGTATTGCAGCAGGTACATCTGCCACCCGTTTCGTATTTTCACCTGCTGGAAGGCGTGGCTCACATGGGTATGTGGGAAGCACCGGATGAAGTGGATAACATCATTTATAAATTTTTAGAAGACTGTGGGTAAAAGGATAATCTTGTTTTTTTTGACTGTTTTTGCTTTGCAACAGGCATGGGCTACGCATATTGCGGCAGGAGAACTTTTTTATGAATATTTAGGGCCAGGAAATAGTGCCGGTTCCAGTCAGTACAGAATTTCACTAAAACTTTATAAGGAAAACTCAGCAGGTGGGCAGGATTTAAACACGGAGACTGTAATCATTGGTATTTATAACAGTAGTACCACCAATACTTTAAGCCTTGTTCGAACCATACCATTGCAAAGCCCACCTTATTACACTATCGAAAATGATCCGTCTGCTAATCCGTGCCTGTCACCGCCAGTATTAGTAAAATATCAAATCCGTATTTTTAGTGCAACCGTTGAATTGCCGAATACTGCTGTAGGCTATACGCTTATATGGGATCGTTATACTCGAACCAGTCTGGACAATACGAACCCTGCAGCCGGCTTAGGTGCCACCTTTCTTACAAAAATTCCCGGGACTAATGCGTTGCCTGCTGGTCAAAACAATAGTCCCAGATTTGTAGAAAAAGACACGAGTGTTATTTGCAAATCAACCTTCTTTACACTCGATTACAGTGCTACTGATTCAACAGTGTCAGGTTATACGCTTGACTCTTTTGCTTACAAATTTACTTCAGCTTACGATGGTTATGATGGAAGTGCAACCGATCCTAACCCAATGACTACTAGAAATATTAATCCTTATGTACTAAACCCTCTGACATATATTTCGCCTTATTCAGGTCTCTTTCCGCTTGGCCCATCTGTTTCCATCAATCCACTTACTGGTATTATTAGCGGCATAGCCCCTGCTGCTACCGGCAAATACGTTATCTGCGTAGTGGCTGAAGAATGGCGGAATGGCGTTTTGATTAATACCCACCGCAAAGATTTCATTGTAAATATTGCCAATTGCGGCCTTAACGGTGCCCAGCTTTCGCCGGATGTATGGAGTTGCGATGGCTTTACCTGGACGTTCGAAAACCAAAGCCTTAGTAGCAATATCAATACTTACCTGTGGACGTTTGGCGATGGCAATACTTCTAACCAACCCCGGCCTACACACACGTATGCCGATTCAGGTACTTACGTGGTAAAACTGAAGGTAACGTCTACCGGCGGCTGTCAGGATTCTGCAAAGCAAAACATGCACGTATATCCTGGCTTTTTTCCCGGTTTTACAGCTGCCGGTTCCTGTAAAGATGCTCCCTTCAATTTCCGGGATACAACCCGTACGGCCTACGGATTTGTAAATAGCTGGCGGTGGAATTTTGGTGACCCTAATACAGTGGCCGACACATCCATAATCCGAAACCCCGCCTGGACGTATGGCGTAGTGGGTTCATTTCCGGTACAATTAATTGTAACGAATAGCAAAGGCTGTATTGATACAGCTATTGTAAATATCACCACCACCGAACGACCTGATTTGTTATTGCCATTTAGAGATACCCTCATTTGCAGCATTGATACTTTGCAACTGCGTACCAACAGCAGTTCCATAGCAGGTATATATGCCTGGTCACCCAATTATCGAATCAGTAGTACGTCTATTCCCAATCCATTAGTCAATCCGCTGGTAACAACTACTTATACTGTTTCACTAACGGAGGGAGGCTGTGTTGCCCGAGATAGCATTAAGGT
The DNA here is from genome assembly GCA_964242675.1 of uncultured Chitinophagaceae bacterium. Lineage (GTDB taxonomy): Bacteria > Bacteroidota > Bacteroidia > Chitinophagales > Chitinophagaceae > JAZKFT01. The sequence continues at coordinate 5,028 of CAXTDG010000135.1, read as the reverse complement.
AAATGTGCTGGATTTTATAACCATAGATGCCGGGCCGGATACCACCATCTGCCGAACGGATGGTGTAACGCTACGACCGGTGAGTCAGGCACTCAGCTACCGATGGTCGCCACCGGCTACGCTTAGTAATCCTAACATAAAGTTTCCGGTAGCTACACCCACTGCTGCCAGCACTACTTATTTGGTGCAGGCTAATTTGGGTAAATGCCAGGCATCAGATGAGATTACAGTAAAAACAGTTCCTTATCCATTTGCTAATGCCGGAGCCGATACTATTATTTGTTTTGGTGAAAAAGCTACTCTACATGGTACAATTGCCGGACTAACCGGTGTATGGCTGCCCTCCCGCCTGGTGGCAGATCCAAATAGTTTAATCACTACCGCCATGCCTCGCAGCACTACCACTTTTATATTGGTGGTTACAGATACGCTGGGTTGCCCTAAGCCCTTCAGAGATTCTATACTGGTAACCGTATTGCCGCAGCCGCAGGTTTTTGCCGGAAATGATACACTCATCATTATTGGCCAACCATTGGTGCTACAGGCAACTGCTTCTTCGTTTTTGACCAGCTATTCGTGGACACCGGCTACTGGCCTAAGCAGCGATACGGCTTTGCGGCCCACCGCTATTATTACTAATGCTATTTTCCCGACAAGCGGGCAAATTACTTATACCCTTACGGCTTCCAGCCCGCAAGGTTGCAAGGCCAGCGATGCAGTGGTGGTGAAAATCTTTAAAACACCGCCGTCTATCTTTATTCCAAATGCCTTTACGCCTAACGGCGATGGCAATAATGATATTTACAAACCTATACTGGCTGGTATGCAGCGGCTCGATTATTTTAGAGTGTACAACCGGTTGGGCCAGTTGGTGTACAGCACCAGCGCTATTGGCCAGGGCTGGGATGGTAGGATAAAAGGTGATATGCAAGGCAGTGCAGGCTATGTGTACACGGTGCAGGCAGTTGATTATAATGGAAAAGTAGTAAAACAATCCGGGTCGTTTTTGCTGGTGCGGTAGAGAATTTTGTTGAACCTAAACCCACTCCCCCTTGTTTCTTACGTATATTTAAAACACCGGTTTCCGGAATGGATTTACCGCTAAAATTTCACTCCATTTGCTTCATAAACTGTTAGTCTTTTTATTGGTGATGTGTATAGTGTGCCCAGCATCAGCTATACACATCAAAGGAGGCTACATTTATTATCAATGCCTTGGCCCATCCCCCGCCGATGCGGCTAAACTACGCTACCGGGTAACCGTAAAAATGTATAGGGACTGTGTTACTCCGTCTGCTAATCAGAATCCTGAAACCCTTGACATTACCGTTTTCAACGGGGGTAGCAACCAATACAATAGCTCCTTTCGGGCACCTAAAACCAGAGAGTACAGATTGCAAAAAGGCAGTTTTAGCAACTGTATCAACCCCATTCCTACTATCTGCTATGTAATACTGCAATACGAAGGAACGGTAGACCTCCCTCCTACAGCACAAGGCTATACTATGTCCTTTCAGCGGTGCTGCCGCATTAATGGTATTGTAAACATGAGTGCTCCTTCCAACATGGTAGGCATTACTTACACTATCACTATTCCTGGCAATGCTACTAATGCTCAATACCCGGTCAATAGCAGCCCCATTTTTGTAGAAAAAGATACTGCCATTACCTGTTACCGTTCCAACTTTACGCTGGACTATTCTGCTTCCGACCCTGATGGTGATGTGCTGGTATATTCGTTTGCCCCGGCATTGGCTGGCGGTACACAAAACAATAACAACCCTACCGTTGCTACGCCCCCGCCTTACAATTCAGTATCGTATACGGGTGCCTACAGTGCAGTCAATCCGTTTTCTACTTTTGTTACCATCAATCCCAACACGGGTATTATTAGCGGCATTACCCCCAGTGCTACCGGTGAGTATGTGCTGGCCGTAAGCGTAAAGGAATACCGCAATGGAACTTTCATAGCCGAAACCCGTAAGGAACTGCATGTGGTTGTAGCTGGCTGTACGATAACGGAAGCTTCTTTGCCGCCTAAGATTATTTCCTGCGATAGCTTTACGGTTAAGTTTCAAAATCAATCAGAATCGCCCAGTATCCGTAGCTATAACTGGGATTTTGGTGTACCCGGCATTACTTCAGATACCTCAACTGCTGCTAGTCCTGCTTACACGTATCCTGATACCGGAACCTTTAGAGCAAGGCTGATTGTAAACAAAGGAGAAAGTTGTAGTGATTCGGCTTATACGCAGGTAATTGTTTATCCGGGTTTCAAACCGGGTTTTAGAGTGTTGGGGTCTTGCATCCTTAATCCATTTACATTTAATGATACCACCCGAAGCCGCTATGGATCGGTAAACCGTTGGAATTGGGATTTTGGAGAACCGGGTACAACTACCGATGTAGCATTTGGTGTTCCATCGGCAACATATCGCTATCCTACTACCGGTACTAAAACGGTGACTCTTTTTGTAGGAGATGACAAAGGTTGTGAAGCAACCGTTACCAAACCGCTGGAAGTGCTGGAAAAACCACCACTTCAACTTGCTTTCCACGATACGCTTATTTGTAGCATTGATACCCTACAACTTCAGGCTGGCAGCACCGGCAGCTATGTTTGGACACCCGATTTCAGAATCATCAACCGGTTTACCGCTACGCCGCTTGTCTATCCGCAGGATACAATTACCTACTATGTAACCGTAACAGATAATGGCTGCGTTAATACCGACAGCGTACGCATCAACGTGCTGGATTCTATTACAGTAAATGCAGGCCGGGATACTACCATTTGCCTTACTGATGCGATAGTGCTGAACCCGGTGAGCTACGGCCTGCAATACCAATGGACACCTGCTGCTACGCTGGATGATGCCCGTAAGAAATACCCGGTAGCTAAGCCTACTGCTGCACTTACTAATTACCATGTAATTGCCAACCTGGGCAAATGCACTGCGGAAGACGACATTGTCATCAAAACGGTTCCCTATCCAGGTTCAAATGCCGGGGCAGATACCACTTTATGTTTTGGTACCAGCGGCACTTTGTATGGCAGCATTGTCGGTTCCTCCTTTGCCTGGACACCCCGTAACCTAGTGGGTAATCCGAATAGTTTAATCACTTCAGTAAAACCAGTGGCAAGCACCAATTTTGTTTTAACGGTGTACGATACATTGGGCTGCCTCAAACCGGGCCGTGATACGGTATTGGTCAGGGTTTTGCCAAAACTGAATGTGTTTACCGGGAACGATACAGCCGTAATTGTCAATCAGCCGCTGCTTTTTGTAGCTGCTCCTGCCCCACCGGCTATCAGTTATCATTGGTCGCCTTCGTTTTCGCTTAGCAATCCTGATACACTCAATCCAACTGCTCTTTACATTAATACCGATTTGCCAAATGGCGATAGTATTCGCTACCGGCTAACGGCTACCACGGCTATTGGCTGCACCGGTTATGACGATATTACGGTGAGGGTTTTCAAAACCGGCCCGTCCATATTTGTGCCCAGCGGTTTTACGCCTAACGGCGATGGAAACAATGACGTTATCCGACCCATTTTGGTAGGGATGAAGCAGTTAAGTTATTTCCGCATATACAACCGGCTTGGCCAGCTAGTATTTTCTACCACTACCCCATACCAGGGCTGGGATGGCCGGATAAAAGGCAACCTGCAAAGCAGCGCTGGCTACGTGTACAATGCACAGGCCATTGATTACACCGGCAAAGTAGTAAATCAATCCGGCACTATTTTATTGATCCGTTAGTGAATGGCGAACGGTCAATAGTGAATGTTTAGATACATCATCTCTTTTCTTATTGACTGTTCACTATTCTGCTATCATTGACTATTCACCATTGACCATTCACTAAATGAAAACAATACTCATCACCGGAGCTACATCCGGCATTGGAAAAGCCTGTGCTGAAATCTTTGCACAAAATAATTACCGCATTATTATTACGGGTCGCCGGGAAGACAAACTGAATGCTTTGGCGCAAACGTTAGCCTGGCAAACCGTGGAGGTGCTGCCCCTGGTTTTTGATGTGCAGGATAAGCAAGCATGTTTCGATGCCATACAAAACCTGCCGGCAAAATGGCGAAAGATTGATGTGCTACTCAACAATGCTGGTCTGGCATTGGGCCGGGATACTTTTGACGAAGCAAATATGGACGACTGGGAAACCATGCTGGATACGAATGTAAAAGGCCTGCTGTATATGAGCCGGGCAGTGCTACCGCTAATGAAGGAAAACGGAGGCGGCCACATCATCAATATTGGATCAACCGCTGGTAAAGAAGTGTACGAAAAAGGAAATGTGTACTGTGCCAGCAAGTTTGCCGTAGGTGCCATTAGCCGGGCCATACGGATAGACATGCTGCCACATAAAATAAAAGTTACGCTGGTATGCCCCGGTGCAGTAGAGACAGAATTTAGTACCATTCGTTTTAAAGGCGATACCGACAAAGCTGCTGCGGTATATGCCGGGTACCAGCCACTTACCGGGGCCGATGTTGCAGGGGTTGTTTACTATGCCGCTAGTTTACCACCACATGTATGCATCAACGAAATGGAAATAACGCCACTGGCACAGGCGAGTGCCGTTTATACGTACAAAGGTTAGCAGATGAAAGAAAGAAGATGGATGTTGTATAAAGCATCTGTGTACCTAAGTTTAGCAATAGCTGCTCTAATAGCAGTAATGTTTCTTTATAATTTTGGCCCAGAATATAAACACAGAGAAATTAGCCGATCAACAGCTGCAATATATTTATTGATACTATTGGGGTTGATGGTACAAATACTATTCAATGTGCTGAACATAAGACTATTACATCATTATAATGCAGCTCAATTACTTCCAACAACTTTTTTTACAAGATGGCATAACTTCTTCCTGGTTTTAACCTGTTGCTTTGCCCTTTTCTTAATCATCGGTTTTATAGGTCTCTGCGTAGAAGTTGGAAGTCAGTTTTCCTACAGGCATCGGGTAGATGAATTTGAAGCAGTGCTCTTATTTGTATTT
>CAXTDG010000134.1:0-9475 GCA_964242675.1 uncultured Chitinophagaceae bacterium | reverse complement strand
ACAATAAGGAAAAGGAAGGTAAAATGGATTTAGCATTTAGCTCTAATGCACCGGGTACGATTACTACTATTGGTGCTATTAGTGGTGTAACGGCCGGGCAAACACTTCAGGGCTTAGATTTCCGCCCTGCAACCAGCGGTCTATATGCTTATGGTTATAATGCTTCTAACGGTCAGGGTCAGTTATACACCATTAACCTTGCCACTGCCGCTGCTACCGCTGTAGGCAGTGCTATTACTATAACCACTGGTATTACTAACATTGGTTTTGATTTCAACCCTACTGTTGACCGTATCCGCCTCACTGGCAATACAGGATTGAATTATCGGTTAAATCCAAGTGATGGAACCGTTGTTGCCATGGATGGTAATTTAGCATTCGTTGCAGGCGATGTAAATGCTGGCGTTGCTCCTACCGTTGCGGCTGTGGGCTATACAAATAGTGTTGCGGGTGCTACTGTTACCACCTTGTATTACTACGATTATGGAATGGATATACTGGGCACTACCGCTGCACCCAATGCTGGCAGCATTAATACTATTGGTAACAGCACAATTCAAACGAGCGCTATCACCGGTATTGACATGGATATCATTACCAATGGAGGTTTCCATACTGCCTTCCTGGCGGCTACGGTAGCAGGTACTACCAGCAATTTTTACACAATAAATATTGCTACCGGCGAAGTAAGACTGGTTGGCGCTGTTGGAGCAACGATTAGTGAAATGGCAGTTAGCGGTGCTAATACTTTGCCTATTTCACTGGTAAGCTTTACGGGTAAAAAAATAGGCAACAGTGGAGAACTAAGCTGGACTACCCAAACCGAAACGAACAACAGCTATTTCATTATAGAAAGAAGTGCTGACGGCAGAAACTTCACCGCTGTTTCAGGAAGGATAAATTCGCAGGCACCAAATGGCACTAGCACACAGTCACTGGATTATACTTACACTGATGTTGCCCCTGCAAAAGGCGTTAATTACTATCGCTTGCTACAGGTAGATAAAGACGGCAGATCTACAACCAGCAAAACAGTTCAACTGCGGTTTGATGGTGGTTACAACATTAGCCTGTATCCTAACCCGGCCACTAGTTTCATCAACATAAATGGCAACCTGGCTGAGCGTTCTGACTTGCAAATTCGCCTGAGCGATGTAACTGGAAAAATGATCAGCAACACTACGCTGAAAGGACAAACCGGTAACTGGAACACCCAAATACCTGTTAGCCGCCTGGCTACCGGTACCTATTATGTTTCAGTTGTAAAAGACAATACCATCCTTTATACAGAAGCTATACAGAAAAAGTAAACTGAGTATTCCTTTTATTTATGTAAAGCCGCCCCTTCTTAAGGGGCGGCTTTTGTTTGTAAACTAGAGACTGAAAATTTTTATTATTCGGAACTGCACCTTACTAACCGCAACTTTCGGCTCTCAGCTGCTGTTGTACATTCGTCACCTAACATACAATTCATGTCAAAAGGCGTTTTCGTAGCATCGGCCGAACCCAACAGCGGCAAGTCAGTCATCACCATTGGGTTAATTAATATGCTGCTGGGCAAGGCAAAAAAAATTGGTTATTTCAAGCCCATTATCAGCCACGATTCTACCGAAAAAAAAGACGTTCACATCCAAACCGTCATGCAGCATTTTGGGGTGCCTGCCCATTACGAAGATGCCTATGCTTTCACCCGGCCACAAGTACTACACCGCCTGGAGACCACCAACGAAGGCGATATCCTCAACACTATCATTGACAAGTATAAGAAGCTGGAAGAAGTGTATGATTTCACTGTTATTGAGGGCAGCGATTTCTCTGGCGAAGGCACGGCTTTCGAATTTGAATACAATATTCAGATTGCGAAAAATCTGGGTGCACCGGCTATTATCGTAGTAAGGGGCGATGGAAAAACGACGGCGCAAGTAGTCAATTTTGCCCTGAGCGTCTGGCGAAATTTCGAAACCCGAGAAGTGCAGGTATTGAGCATTGTGGTTAATAAAGTTGCAGCTGCTCAGGTATCTGATATTCAGGAATTACTAAAATCCGGACTGCCTTCTAGTATCATCCTGTCTATCATTCCGCAAGATAAAAGCCTGCAAAGCCCTACCATGAAGGAGATACACGAACACCTACAGGGCAAGCTGCTTTCCGGCGAAAGCCAGTTGGGAAACCAGGTTGATAATTTCGTAACCGGTGCCATGCAGTTGCCGCACTTCCTCAATTACATTAAAGAAAATGTACTCATCATAACCCCTGGCGACCGAGGCGATATAATTGTTGGTGCATTGCAGGCATCGCTATCTGCCAGTTACCCCAAAGTGGCAGGCATTGTGCTAACCGCAGGCACCGAACCCGAAGAACCCATCATGCGATTGATCAACGGTTCGCCTGCTACTTTTCCTATCCTTTCTGTGCCCACCGGCACCTTTGAAACCTCTAAAAATGTAGGTGCTATCCCCAGCCGCATCACTGCCGACAATACCCAAAAGATTGAACTGGCTATTACCGTTTTCGATAAATACATGGATACCAAAGCGCTGGAGGATCGGATGATTACTTTTAAGTCCGAAAGCATTACCCCACACATGTTTCAGTACCAGTTGGCCAAGTGGGCCAAGAGCCAGAAAAAACACATTGTACTACCCGAAGGTAATGACGACCGCATCTTGAAAGCTGCTGCCCGCCTCATTACTCAAAACATTGTTACCCTCACTATCCTAGGTGATAAAGATGAAATTACTGCTGCTGCCAAACGCCTCGGCATTACCCTCGATAGCAATGCTGTCAACATCATCAATCCTGCTCATTCCGAGTACTACAACGACTTTGTACAAACCCTGTATGAGCTTCGCAAAAACAAGAATGTGAATGAAGAAATGGCCCGTGACCTGATGACCGACGTATCGTACTTTGGGACGATGATGGTGTACAAGGGACTGGCAGATGGTATGGTAAGTGGTGCCGTGCATACCACGCAGCACACCATTCGTCCGGCCCTGCAATTCATCAAAACCAAGCCCGGTGTTTCTATCGTGTCTTCGGTATTTTTTATGTGCCTGCCCGACCGGGTGTCTGTGTTTGGCGACTGCGCCGTAAACCCCAATCCTACTGCCGAGCAGTTGGCCGAAATTGCCATTAGCAGTGCTGAAAGTAGTCGCCGTTTTGGTATTGAGCCACGGGTAGCCATGCTCTCCTACTCTTCCGGCACTTCCGGCGAGGGCGAGGATGTGGAAAAGGTGCGTCGGGCCACGGAAATTGTAAAGCAAAAACAACCCGACCTGAAAGTGGAAGGCCCTATTCAGTACGATGCCGCCGTTGACCCATCAGTTGGTAGCCAGAAACTACCCAACAGCGAAGTAGCAGGCAAAGCCAGTGTCCTCATTTTCCCTGATCTCAACACCGGCAACAACACATACAAAGCTGTTCAGCGGGAAACCGGTGCCCTGGCCATTGGCCCCATGCTACAGGGCCTCAACAAACCCATCAACGACCTCAGCCGTGGCTGTACGGTTGATGATATTTTCAATACGGTAATCATTACAGCCATTCAGTGTCAGGATTCATAACTGCTGTCTACACTCTAAAAGTTTATGCTGATAGCACCTAACTCAAACTGTTAGCCTATACTTTTTCATCGCTAGGTTTCGCATCACTGGTGGCATTCTTTTACCGTTTTCTTTTTGAGCCCAGCAGTTGAATACGCATGGAGCTTTTACGGCGATGGCACCGTTCAACTGTTATCTATCTATTGAGCTTTTAAGCCCATACGTTTATAAATCTCCGCTCATATTCTCTCCAATAGATCATCTCTTTCTCAATCTTACTCAACAAAGTGAAAAGAAACGTATTTTACAAATCCTGTAAAAACGTTCTATATGCCTGCCCGCCTTGCTACCCTGTTACTCTGTGCTAGTAGCTTCCAAATAAGCTTTGCCCAGTTTTCGCTCAGCAATAACACGCTGAAGCTAACTACTAAGAACGGTCACCTGTCTTTCTTCTCTTACGCTCCCAATATTTTGAAAGTAACCTGTCAGCCTGAAGACTACACCCGCAACGAAAACATAAGCTACGCAGTAATACTGCAACCCGCAACAGCAAAACCAATTCTGAAAGCCACTTTGGGAGCTTCTATCAATAACTTCCCCATTCAATTAAAAGGCGACACGATTTTCCTAGGCGACAAAAAGCAATGCACCCTGATTGGAAGTAAAGTAAGCGGCGATTACCAAGGCTTTCGTTTTGGGCTACATACTGGCGAAAAAATCTACGGCTCAGGCGAAAGAGCTATTCCTTTTGACCGGCGGGGTTATAAACTTTTACTCTACAACGACCCACATGGCTTTTACAAAATGGGCGAAGAACAACTGAATTATTCTATTCCATTTATTACCTCCTCTAATCACTATGCACTGTTCTTCGATAATGCATCGAGAGGCTACCTGGATATTGGTAAAACGGCTTCCGATGTGCTGGAATACGGTGCTTACTCCGGCGAACTTAATTTTTACCTGATCACCGGAAATACGTATCCTGACATTTTGCAATCGTATTGGAAACTAACCGGCACTCAACCCCTACCGCCCCGCTGGGCATTGGGTAGTTTTATGAGCCGCTTTGGCTACCGCAGCGATAAAGAAGTACGAGACACATTTGCTAAAATGCAGGCCGAAGGCATACCCTTCGATGCGGTCATTTACGACCTCTTCTGGTTTGGCGACAGCATCAAAGGCGGTTTGGGAAATCTGGACTGGGTAAACAAAACCGCCTGGCCCAACCCTAAAAAACTGGTGAGCGATTTCAAAGAAAAAGGCGTAAAAACCATTCTCATCACCGAGCCATTTGTACTGGAAGGCACCAAAAGCTTTCAAGCGTTTAAGCCCTTTTTAGCGGTTGATAGCGCCAATCAATATTATCCGTTGCCCGGTTTTTATTTTGGTAAAGGCGGACTGGTAGATATTTTTCGCAACGATGCGAAAGCCCATTTTTGGACCTACTACAAAAAGCAGATGGACGAAAACGGCGTAGAGGGTTGGTGGGGCGACCTGGGCGAACCGGAAAAACACCCCGAACCTACGCACCATAACCTGAAAGACATGGGCTTCAACCGCCTCTTTAAAGCGGATGAGGTCCACAACATTTACGGCCACTACTGGACCAAAATGCTGAGCGATAAATACAAGCTGGACTTTCCTAATAAACGCCTGTTCAGCTTGAACCGGGCAGGCTATGCCGGTACGCAACGCTACAGCATTTTCCCCTGGAGTGGCGATGTGGGGCGTACCTGGAGTTCACTACCGGCACAGCTGCCCATTATGTTAGGCACCAGCATGAGCGGACTGCCATACATTCATAGTGATGCGGGTGGCTTTACAGGCGGCGATAGAGATGAGGAATTGTACACCCGCTGGCTGCAATTCTCTTCCTGGTCGCCTATTTTTCGGCCACATGCTTTTGATTTAGGAGCACTCGACCCCGGTTCTACTTCTTTCCCCAGCGAAATTGCCCTGCACCCCGAGCCCTATAAAAGCATTACCAAACAAGCCGATATTGATCGGTATCATCGCCTGCCTTATATCTACACGTTGGCATACAACCAAACGACAAAAGCGGAACCTATTGTCAGCCCGCTGTACTACTATTTTTCTAGCGATACGGCTGCGGCCAATGTGGAGGATGAATTTATGAGTGGTAAAAATGTACTGGTTGCTCCAGTATTGGAACAAGGTGCTACTAGTCGCAGCATTTATTTACCGAAAGAAAGCTGGTGGTACCGTTTGAACAGTAGTCGCATGATACCCGGCGGTATACGTACTACGGTAACAGCATCTTTGGAAAATATTCCCGTATTTGTAAAAGCCGGCAGCATTATCCCTACTGTTCCCGACAGCATTCAACTACCCAATACAGAAGTATATTCTACTAAAGATTTAGATTGGCATTACTACCCTGTAAATAAAGCAACGGAGTACACTTTGTACGATGATGATGGCAAAGACGCAAAAGCATTAGCTACCAATCAGTATGAATTAATTACCATAAAAGCTACACCTCGTGGTGGCAATTATATATTTCAAATTAGTTCTAACGGTGACAGTTTTCCAGGCAAACCAGCTAGTCGCAACTTTCGTCTGCTATTTCATGGGATGACGATGCTGCCTACTGTAATCGGTGCAAATGGATTGCAAGTAAAGCAAAGCAAAACTGCAGATGGTAGCCTGCTGTTGAGTTTTGAATTTATCGGTAAGCCAGTAACAATTACAATTAATAATCAGCTAAAGGTGGCAGGACGCAAATAGTCAAAACACATGATACAGAGAAGGCATCGCTTCAAGCGATGCCTTCTCTGTTACTCGTTTTATTCTTCGCTTCAGTAAAGCTAAATAATGGTACCTCACTTGAACGGTGCTATCGCCACTACAGTTTAATGGATAGATAATAGCCCGGCCCAAAAGAAAAACGTCGAACCAGGCCACCAGTGATGTGAAAACCAACAACAACTGTTTTCTAAAAACCAGCTTTCAACCGAACCGTAGTAAAGGAATATGGCGGCAAAATGAGCGGTAAAATATTAGCTCGTAATTTAGCTTTTTCATCCATTGGGCTTATGTCTTTAGGCTTATCCAGGGAGTTTTTTTGCAGCAGACTAATGCTTTGCAACACCTGCGTATTGGCTACAGCAGCAGGCTTGCGAAGTCCGGCTAAAGCAACTTGGGCGTTTTGGGAAACAGCAGAAGCGTTCACTACTTTCAGAACCACTTCTCCGGCAATACTATCCAGCACAGCCGAGGCATATAAACTATCTTTTCCTTCTATTGGCTGATCATCCCAAAGCAGTGGTACTACCTGTGTGCCTTTGTTGTTGGCAAACTGTTTTTGTACGTAATAGTTGGGCGTTCCGTAGCTACGCAAATTGTCGAACCAGATGAGGTCAGGCGCCCATTGCCAGGCATCTACATGGGCAAATAAAGGTGCATAAGAAGCCATACTTACTACGCCTGCATTGCGTTCCAGCCCGGTCATGTAGGCGGCCTCTGACAGGGCTGCCAGCCAGGTATTCTTATCAGATCCTTCTGTGTTTTTTAAATGGGAAGCATATTCACCGGCAAAAATTTTGGGGCCGTTGCGATCATAATTATCGTACCGGGCTGCGTTGCTAAAAAACCATTCTGGTGGGCGATAATAATGCTCATCCAAAATGTCGGCATTCATTTTCCGCAGGGTATCGTTCAGGTAATTAAATCGGTCACCTTCAGGGTCGGTACCCGTACTATTTATCAGTTTAATGTCAGGATATTTATCTTTTATAGCTTTTGCAAAAAACCGGAAGCGGTCAATGTATTGCGGCCCCCATTGCTCATTGCCTACACCCATCATTTTGAGGTTAAAAGGTGCCGGATGACCCATTTCAGTACGCAGGCGGCCCCACTTGGTATTGGCATCGCCATTGGCAAATTCAATAAGGTCAAGGGCATCCTGGATGAAGGGATCCAATTGCTCGGTTGGCACCACTTCAGCCGATTTGAATTGGCAAGCCATACCACAATTAAGAATGGGAAGCGGAGAAGCACCAATATCTTCGGCTAGTTGGAAATATTCAAAAAAACCCAGGCCATAGCTCTGGAAATAATCGGGGGTAAGTTTATTCTTGAATTCGGTATTCCAGCGGTTGATGATGAGTTCCCGGTCATCTACATTGCCTACCGTTTTTTTCCATTGGTAGCGGTTGGCCAGGTCACGCCCTTCTACAATGCAGCCGCCGGGGAAACGGATAAAACCAGGTTTTATATCGGCCAGCAATTGTACCAAATCTTTACGAAGGCCATTGGTTCTACCCTTCCAGGTATCTTTTGGGAAAAGGGAAATCATATCCATATCTACCACGCCAGTGCCTTCGAACCAGACGTTCAGTTTGGCTTTTTGCTCCGTGGCGGTAGCATTAAGGGAAGCAGTAAAATGCTTCCAGTCTTTACCGGAAAGCGGCACGGAACCCTCACCTATGGGTTCGCCCTTTGCATTCACCAATTGCAGTTTCAGGGAAACATTGCCACTGACAGGTTTTGCTAAAACAGAAAAATTATAGGTAGCAGCTTGTTGTATACCCATGCCCCGAAAACCTTCGTTGCTAATACCGTAATTGTCGCTACTATTAACGGTGAACCGGGCAAACCGGGGGTTGCTTTGGCTTACCTCATTTCGATTAAGGATGAGCACATTGCTTCCATCTTTTTGCTTGCTCATTTCCTTCCAGCCCATCAGCGGCATGGTAAATTCGAAGGAGCGATTTTTTACCAGTTCGGCATACAAACCGCCATCCGCTGCAAAATTGATGTCTTCGAAAAAAATGCCCCACATAGTAGGCTGAATCTGTGCCGTGGGATGGGCAGCATCCAGCTTAAACGTTATAGGCAGCTGGGCTACCAATACTGATTTCAGTAAGAAAGTAAGCGACAAAAGGCTCAACAATCGTTTGATCATGCAGCGAAAATAACCGGAATTGGCAAACAGAAGCTGGTACAAAATGGTAAAAATTCCTGGATGTTTTAAATCCTTTCAACCATTAGCTACGAGGCTTTTGCCTGCTGTTACTTCCATTGAACTTGCGTTTCGGACGAAAGCCACCTCTGTCGGATGGCATTGCTGTGAACTCAGGTGCTGGACCCATTTCTTCTGGCAAGGGTAATTTATCTAAAGTTCGATCTATCATTTTTTCGATAGAAACAAAACGCCGTACATCAGCCGGATTAATGAAGGTAATGGCGGTACCGGTACGCTGTGCCCGTGCCGTACGGCCAATGCGATGAATATAATCTTCCGGATCTGGTGGTACATCGTAGTTCAGCACCAGGTCGATGCCTTCTACATCAATGCCCCGGCTCAGTACATCAGTACCTACTAGTATTGGAATTTTACGGTTTTTAAAATCCTGCATAATCACTTCCCGTTCATCCTGCTGTAGATCTGAATGGAAAGCAATAGCATTAATTTTTCGGCGATGTAATTCCCGTTCCAGCTTTTTCACAGTCTCCTTACGGCTACAAAAAATGATGGTGCTCTGGTAGTCACCATCTTTCAAAATCTTCATCAGCAGGTTATCTTTCTGCTCATTGAAAGCCATATAGGCCTGCTGCAAAATACCTTCTGCCGGTTTGGAAATGGCAATGTTGATTTGCTCCGGATGATTAAGAATAGAAGAGGTAAGCTTACGGATACGGGGATTCATTGTTGCTGAGAAGCACAGCGTTTGGCGCTTTTGAGGAAGGGCGGCTACTATTCGCATTAAATCGTCGTAGAAACCCATGTCCAGCATCCGGTCAGCCTCGTCCAATATTAAGTGTTGCAAGTATTGAAAGTCAAGCCCACCCATTTGAATCATGGAAATAAGGCGGCCTGGCGTGGCGATGATGATATCGGCACCTTTGGTAAGACCGGTCTTTTGCTGACTCCAGTTTTGGCCGCTACCTCCACCGTATACCGC
>CAXTDG010000133.1:3790-9490 GCA_964242675.1 uncultured Chitinophagaceae bacterium | reverse complement strand
TACAAACAGAAAATCAAGCGCTACGTCGGGATATTCTGCGGCGATTTCATTCACTACTTTGCGCCAAAGGCGGGAAGTTTCCAGCACGTTGGCTTTATCAACCAACGTCATTTTTTTACGGCGTTGCTGTGCAGCTTTAAAAGCCAGGTGTGCAATGCGGCTGATTTCATCTTTGGTGTACGTGCAACCATCGAACGCACTGCTACCATCTTCGGCGGTTTGCTTTTCGCCGAAATAAATACCGCCGGTGAGTTCCCGATAGATGACAAAATCAACGCCTTCAATACGTTCCGGTTTTAGCGGCGACAATTTTTCCAGCACCGGGTAAGTGCTTACCGGGCGGATGTTGGCGAACAGTTGCAGCGATTTCCGCAGCTTCAGCAAGCCTTGTTCAGGGCGTACTTTAGCGGTGGGGTCATTGTCGTATTTGGGATGACCGATGGCACCGAACAAAACCGCATCGCTCTCGAAGCAGGATTGCAAGGTTTTTTCTGGCAACGCTTCGCCGGTTTTGTCGATGGCAATAGCGCCCATCAGTTCGTGCTGATACGTGAACTGATGCTTGTAACGAGCCGCAATAGCATTCAGCACTTTGATAGCCTGTGCAGTCACTTCGGGGCCAATGCCATCGCCTGATATGACGGTAATTTTTTTATTCATCTATTGAGACGGCTAGCAATATGCAGCCGGTTTATGGTTTTGATATTGATAAATGGTGGCCTCGCCTGCTTTTAATTCAATCACTTTTTCGATGCAGTCGGGCACTTCGTTAGCGTAATGGCTAACATACAAAAGCGTTCTATTTTCGGTGCAAATGGCTTCGATGATTTGCAGGAAATGTTCTTTTTGTTGTTCGTCAAGGCCCTGGCAAGGTTCATCTAAAATGAGCATCGGTGGATTTTTCACTATGGCCCTTGCCAGCAAAACCAGCTTTTGTTTGCTTACGGGAAGCGTACGCAAAAGCCTGTTAGCAAAGGCTTCCAGCTCAAATTGTAGCAGCCAGAAATGGATGGTTTCCTCCTGCTGCGGGCTCAGTTTTCTAAACAAGCCAATGGTATCAAAAAAACCTGAGCCAACTGCTTGTCTGCAAGTAGTAGCGGTATCGAAATGCCATTGCAGTTCCGGTGAAATGTAACCGATGTTTTTTTTGATATCCCAGATAGATTCGCCGCTACCTTTTTTGCGGTCGAACAAAATGATATCGTCGGCGAAAGCCTGCGCATTATCGCCATTGATGAGGCTGATAAGCGTTGACTTACCAGCGCCATTATGGCCTTTCAACAACCATTTTTCGCCAGCCTTTACCTGCCAGTTGATGTTATTTAAAATGGTTTTCTCGCCGTACTTAATCGTTACATTTGTCATGGCTACAGCCGTTTCAAAATGTGGAGCAACATCATCTACCAGGTTGGGTAAAATGTAAGTAGAAATGGTTGCCTTTTCCTCATATGTTTCCTTTGCACCAAAGTATTGCAACGTCCCTTTTTCAAGATGTGCAACATGCGTAATGCAAGCCGGGGCATCTTTCAAAGAACTTACAGAAACAATGGTGCAACCATCTTTAGCAATCAGACCCAATATTTTATTTAAGTATCTACGACTACCGATGTCTAATCCTAAGTAAGGTTCATCTAACAACAAGATGTCAGGCTTACTTAATAAGGCTTTGATAATTTGGAAACGTTTATGCTCACCGCTTGATAACTGTAATAAACTAGCATTTTTCAAAGCCGTCATTTCAAAATATGATAACAGCTTAACTACATATTTAAGGTCATAAGAAGGCTGTTTTTCTAATGCTTCTATCAAGGTCTCTGCATCGCCAGCATCAGCACTATTGAAACGTTGCTGATAGTAAAAATTGCTGGTGTTGCTTTTATTTTTGAAATAATAATGCTGCTGTACCAATACCATTTTCGGGTGCACTACTTCATCATCGTTTTTAAATTCAATACTACCCTGAAAAAATACTTTGCCTGCAAAAGCCTGTAGCAATAAAGTCTTGCCACTGCCCGACAAACCATTGATAAGCAAATGGCTGCCTGCAGGTAATTCAAACGACATCCCATCCAGCAAAGCGGTGCCCTGCCTTACGACTGATACATTTTGTAATATGATTTTAGTTGAAGCCAATGTTGTGAATGGTGAATCGTCAATCGTGAATAAAAATGTCAAGTTTCCTGTGTCTATTCTGACAGGTATAATTTCAGAACTTTAAACTTTAGATCTTAAACTCTAAACGGCTCTTGCCTTTTCGAACGCTTCAATCTGCGGTCGAATGTTCAAGAGGTAATCAATATCGTCGTAGCCGTTGAGCATACAAGTCTTTTTATAATTGTTGATATCAAAATGCTCTGAGCCGCCGGTGGCATTGTTGGTGATTGTTTGTTCCACCAAGTTGATGGTGAGTGTTGCCTCGTTTCCTTGCTCGAAAATGCTTTGCAAAAACTCCTCACTAACCGTCACCGGCAGTAAGCCATTGTTCAGCGCATTGTTTTTAAAAATGTCGGCAAAAAAGCTAGATACTACTGCTTTGAAACCCGCATCGGTAATGGCCCAGGCCGCATGTTCCCGACTGCTGCCGCAACCAAAGTTTTTACCTGCTACCAGTATTTCTCCGGTATAATTTGGGTTGTTCAAAATGAATTCTGACTTAGGTTGACCAGCCGCATCATAACGCCAATCGCAGAATAGGTTTTTACCAAAGCCTTCTCTAGTAGTAGCTTTTAAAAACCGGGCTGGGATAATCTGGTCGGTGTCTATATTTTCCATGGGCAGCGGTACGAACCGGCTGGTGATGGTGGTAAATGCTTTCATGATTTCTTCGTTGGTATTTTGAGATGTGTGTTATTATTTCTTTCCAGCAAAAACTACGAAATTGTAGTATTGATAATAATTATTTACTTCTTTGAACCCTGCAACTTCCAACCAATTTAATTGGTTATTTAGCGGTGCCATAATATCCAATTGAACTCTTTTGTAAGCCGCATCTTTTTCTGCTCTGCTCAGTCCGTTTGATGCTTCTACTTTATTAATCCAGGCTTGCTTATAAATAGCATCAATCTCTGGGGTTTCGCCTTGTACCTGATCTACATTGATGAACATGCCGCCCGGTTTTAATGCTTTATAAATTTTTCCAAAGATCTTTTGCTTGTCTGCATGTTCCAGGTGATGAATGGCCAAACCAGAAATCACCAAATCGTATTCATCCTCTTCAAAACCTGCTTCTGTAAAATCCAGCAACTGATAGCTGATATTCTCTTCGCCTTCAAACCGGTCTTTTGCTCTTTGCAGCATGTCTTCCGAAACATCAATGAGTGTAATGCTTGCTTCCCCATATTTCTGGTGAAAGAAAGCGCTCATCAATCCTGTACCTGCACCAATGTCTAGAACGCTTTCCACCTTTTCTATTCCTTCTGATAGCTCTTGCGGTATGCTGTAAAAGTGGTCGAAGCAGGGAATGAGAAATCTGCGCTGCCGGTCGTACTTTTCACATACTGCATTGAATTCGGATTGAAGAGTGGTAGTCATTTTCAAAACAATTTATTTCCTTAAGTGTGGGTCAGATTCTTTCAGAATGAAATACATGGGTGTGGTTACAACATCTCCCGAACATCCGTTACTACCCCCGTCAATGCAGCAGCAGCAGCTGTTAATGGACTGGCCAATAATGTTCTGGCCCCAGCACCTTGCCGTCCTTCGAAATTGCGGTTGCTGGTGCTGATGCAGTATTCGCCGGCGGGTATTTTATCTTCATTCATACCGAGGCAAGCACTGCAACCTGCCTGGCGGATTTCAAAACCAGCTTCAATAAATATTTTATCCAGGCCTTCGGCAACGACTTGTAAGGCTACCTGCTGGCTGCCGGGTACAATCATTACCTGCACACCTTCTTTTTTATGATGGCCTTTTACAATGTCGGCCACGAGACGTAGGTCTTCAATGCGGCTATTGGTGCAGCTACCAATGAACACATGTTGCACGGGCATTCCCAATAATTTAGAGCCACTTTCGAGGCCCATATAACTAAGGGCTTTGATGATGTTTTTGCGTTCGCCTTCGTCGGGGATGCGGTCGGTAACGGGGATATTGCCACCGATGGAAATACCTAGACCTGGATTAGTACCGTAGGTAATCATCGGTTCAATATCAGCAGCGTTGATGTTTATTTCCTGGTCGAAAATGGCATCTGGTTCACTGTACAATTGCCGCCATTCTTCTACTTTTTTAGTCCACTCTTCACCCTTAGGGGAAAACAAGCGGCCTTCCATGTACTTGAACGTGGTTTCGTCTGGAGCAATCATACCGCCACGAGCACCCATTTCAATGCTCATGTTGCAGATGGTCATGCGGGCCTCCATGCTCAGGCTACGAATAGCACTTCCGGCAAATTCAACAAAATAACCGGTGGCACCACCGGTGGTTATTTGTGCAATAATATAGAGGACAATGTCCTTACTCACCACGCCTTTATTTAGTTCGCCGTCAATGTTTATCCGCATCACTTTGGGCTTGGTTTGCAAAACGCATTGCGATGCAAAAACCATTTCTACTTCGCTGGTGCCAATGCCAAAAGCAACGGCTCCAAATGCACCGTGGGTACTGGTATGGCTGTCGCCGCAAACGATGGTCATGCCGGGTTGGGTAATGCCGAGTTCGGGCCCGATGACATGCACAATTCCCTGGAAGGGATGACCGAGGCCGTATAATTCAACGTCGTGTTTGTAGCAGTTTTGAACCAGTTGCTCTACCTGCATACGGCTGAGGGCATCGCTAATGGGCAGGTGCTGATTAAGCGTTGGCACATTATGGTCGGCCGTAGCTACTACCTGCTTAGGACGAAACAGTTTTACGCCACGGTTTTCAATGCCTTTAAAGGCTTGCGGGCTGGTGACTTCGTGAATGAAATGTTTATCGATGTACAGCACTGATGGTCCGTCCGGTATGGACTGAACGACGTGCTTGTCCCAAACTTTATCGAATAATGTCTTTGCCATTTTTTCTAATTGTCAATTATCAATTGTCAATTGTTAGTTATGCTTACTGTTTTCGCAACCCGCCCCGGCTTTTGTCCCCACATGCCGGAATTTGGGAGATTGAAATTTTATGTTCCTTTCTTGTTCTCTGACCCTGCGGCTCGCTTCATTCTTCGCTTCAGTAAAGTCAAATAGATATTCTTCACTTGAACGGTGCCATCGCCACTAATATCCTTTTCTTATTCCATTGCTGGGCTCATAAAAATCACTTCAAATATGCTACCCGGGATGTGAAAACCTTGAAAGCCAGAATTACATCCATATTCGTGATTGGCAATTCAACATTTACAACTACGCCGTCACTTCTGCGCTTTTGTATGCCTCGGCCATCGTTCTTAAATCTGTTTCATCTACTTCTTTTTTGCTGTCGGCTACTTGTAAAAATTGTTGGTATAAAATATCAATATCATTGCGGTCGAAAGGGTAGCCAATTTTTTGGAAACGATGGGCCAATGCGCTACGACCGCTGCGAGCTGTCAGTACAATTTTGCTGCCTTCGGCACCTACGTCTTCGGGGTTAATGATTTCGTAAGTGGAGGCATCTTTAAGAAAGCCATCCTGGTGAATGCCCGAAGAATGCGAAAAGGCGTTGGAACCTACAATAGCCTTATTGGGCTGAACCGGCATCCGCATGATGTTGCTGACTATGCGGCTCATAGGGTTC